>NZ_BOVK01000022.1 GCF_018403685.1 Xylanibacillus composti | reverse complement strand
AAAATAGTTTACAGACTCTGAAGAACTGATCGTCAAGGGAACAGTACTATCCCAATCTCTCCTTTTCTTTTCCATGTAAAGGGAGATTTTAATCGAAGAATTCAGTTGTCTTCTTGATCATTGTTTCCCTTTTCGAAGAAAAATGGATTACTGTTCAACATTAAACCTAAACGTAAGTTGTCGAATGGCTTTTGCATTTCTTTTATACTTAGTTGAAAACTCTTAAGAAGTGCTGATATTGTATCTTGGAAGTCCTTTGTAAATATCTTCATAGTATCTGATATTTTACTTAGCGTGTTCTTTAAATATTCTTGGTTTTTATGTACAAAGTCCCGTTCTTCAGTGAGGAGGATTGCTTTATCGATATCTTTGATGAGCTTATTGAGCAACTTCATAATTTCTCGATATTCAACTTTATCAAGCTCTTTACAGTGAGCCACTTTATTTCTCGTTTGCCTAATTATATCAATGTCTTCATCAACGTTCATCTTAGGAATTTTATCACTAAAATTTAGATACACTTTCTTTATACATGGAGGCCAGGGGAGTATCGATATCTCGATTAAACTTACAAAGACGCTACCGCAACGATGCAATACACTAAGGTAGATATCGATGCCGTGCTCGTCCGCTGATGCAATCCTTTGTAGCCAATTCAATCGCTCCCTGCGCGCGGGACGAACCTTCGGTTCTCCTCCCCTCTTCGACGCCTGTACATAAAGAAAGCCCCGACCTTACGGCCGGGACTTTCTTTATGTATGGAGGCGAGGGGAGTCGAACCCCTGTCCGAAGATATCGCCACATAAGCTTCTACGGGTGTAGTGACTTATGAAGGTTTCGCCTAGAGCGCTGCTAAGTCACCCACTACGCTTTAGGCTAGTCTGATTGTCTTCTTCCGTGGACCCCAGACGGAGACCCAGCGGCGTATCCCACTAAAGTTGAGCCCTAATCCCAGCACATGGGCGATGCTGAGGTAGAGCACGCGTGCAGGTTATTAAGCTGCTACAGCGTAAGAAGGTTGTTGTTTGCCAGTTATTATTGGCTTTATCGTTGATGCTAAAATCCCGATTACTTACTCACTTTCCATAACTAATTCTAACTTATATTGATTTGGATCATCGTCGGGCTTCTGGATATACTGCTTTGGAACAGGCTCCCCTTTACGAAGTCTATCAGAAAGTTCTTCAACCTTCTCTTTAAACATTTTATATGTCTTTGGTTTACAACCAGTTTTTATTTTCTTTAATTTTCCTTGCCCTTTTTTCCTATTCCATTCAATGTACTCAAACAACTCATACTTACTACCGATATCCATTGCATCACTAATTTTTTTCTCAATATCTCTTCTCATACTGATTCCAATACGTGATGGATATAGTTCCGAATTTGTTGAAGCTACTTCTGGGGCTAAATCTGCTATCGTAAACTCTTCTTTTTCACGTATGGAGAAAGAAACCAACACTTCAGCCAGTATCTTTACATATTTAAACAAGGGAGTTTGGCCGCCTACTCTAAATACTTCATGAACTAAGCTCGGGTATTCTATTGGCATCTCAAAATAAGCTAAAAGATCATCATCTTGCGACTCCACACCTGATATTGAAATAGTTGTTGGAGAATTTGTCACAGAAAAATATGTAAAATCATACTCGCTCGCTTCTTCTTTTATTTTTTCGAGATTACACGAATTACATACAATTGCTGTATCATGTGTATGAGAGGAAGGAGAGTGCGAGGATACGCCACCAACTAAAACTAGTTCCTCAGAAGTTAAGAGAGAATACTTTTTTAGCTGGGCTGGTTCTGTCCCCCCGCTTTTGCACTCACAGGCAATTGAATGATTTTTATCTTTGTTATTTAAAACTATATCAAATTTGACCTCACGGTCTTTTCCATTTTGATTAATATCAAATTCCTTTTCAATGAATTCAACCCTATATCCTGTTTCATAAAATGTTCTAGGATAGTTTGGAATATTAAAGGTCATACTTGCAATGATATTAACTAAGTCCTGTTCCAGATAAGTCGACTTTGAGCTCATAGCCTTCTACCTCCAAATCCGCCATAGCATCAACATAATGATTTAAATTTGCAAGCAATCTAAACACAGTATTAGCACAAGAATTTTTAGGTAGAGCAATTCTAATGAAGTGAGGTGATATTTCAAACATTATCCTGTTTCCTAAATTTCCATGGTGCATGTCAACTGCGTAAACTCTGTATTCATGATCGTTTAACCTCTCCTCTATACCCCACAGCCTAAAAGGTTCGTCTCCACTAAACACCAAATTAACCAATTTCTCTGGAAGTACTGGTTGGCTGAAATTAATGGTTATTGGATTGCCCGACAAAAATCCTTCATCAAATGAAATTCCATAGCTCTCAAGCTTTGTTATTGCTTCACCATAAAGTTTAACCAATTCAAACACAATTCTTGAGTGTTTTGCATATGAATTACCTTTAGCGGTTAATTTACCATTATACTTAATGTCGTCTATTATAAATCTATTTTCTTCATCCGTATTATTTGTGAAATTTGAACGCAAGACCGAAAGTCTGGAAATCCCCATCATTCGATTTAAATCAGAGTTCATAAGTAATTTAAAAAAGTTTTTAGCAAAGTGTCTTTTCACGCTTAAGCTGACATCTTGAATATCCTCAATTAAATCATTATCTTGCTCTGAGGGCTCTTCAATACTATCACGAAATGAAACACCCATTCCCCAGAAACGTCCAAACTGATTTGTCTGTAATAACAGTGGAACTGGCAACCACAAACTATCAAAACCTTTTTCTGTATAAAACCTTTTAATGAACGGATCAGTAACTTTTGTTGGCTCAGCAGTATGAAGGACGATGTATCTTTTATTACTAAAATCAAGATAATAATCGGCCTTTTCAGTGGTTAAGAAAACTAAAGTTTCATCTTCTGTATCAAATAACTTTGCGTTTGATTCAATTGTTTGTGCGTGAGTTAGTACAGTAGAAGTAATAGAGTCTCTTGATGTTTCATCCTTGAAAAGGTGACACTCCACAACATACGATTTAATTGCATTGTGTCCGTAGCTATACTTGCGATGCGTGATTATCGACTCATAATTATTATTTAATATTGCATCAAAATGATGCTCTAATCCCGCACGGCTTTTTACCTTCTCCACCTTGAGTCACTCCATTAATTCATTTTCAACTATATCATACTCTAATTATTCCCTTAATGTCACGATATTACTCTTATTTAACGGTTTTACTGATAATTATATTAGACGTAAAAATAACTACCTAAGTTGAAATTCCGCAATAAGTGCTGGTCTTCTTGCTAATAAATTCTCAAGGTGGCTCTCTGGCCACATCTCAATTTTTAAAGCAGAGTCTGATTGATTATGCCTTTCAATTAACGCAACTGCATCTGCTGTGAATCTTCCTGAAGTAGCTATCACAACATCATCTATTCGCGGCGGCTCCCAAAGCTTAATTTGGTCTTTAAGTAAGGCTATATCAGCAGGATTTACACTTTTTGTAAGGTAGTGCTTACATTGTATTAACACTCTGCGCCTAGTCACACCACTTAAACCATCTTTGAAAACTCTCATAACTGACAAGTCACGCCCCCTATCTGGTGCGTTAGTATGCATTAACCATTCAGCGTTTTCATAACCCTCCTCAAAGCTAATTAGTGAATAAATTAATCTCTCAAAATTATCTGGATTTAATTTATTCCAATTTAACTTTGTAATAACAGTACCTTTTGGTTTTTGAGCAATTATGTCAGAAAGATCTTCTATGTTTATTGGAATCGGATCATTCTCATCAAACAAGCTTTGCATCAATGAGTCCTTCAACATTGGCCAGTCATGTATGATTTTCCTTAAATCACCAACCGAATTAAATGAGATCGTTCTTAATAAATCGCTCCAACTTTGGGGTCTTACTACACTGCTTCCAAGAAGAGTATCGACCTCTTTGACCTTTGTATGTAATTGAATCCACTCGTCAGTTTGAACCAAATAACTGCAATCTTCCCTATAAATACTCTGTATCCCACTCAAAATAACATTAATCTCATTAAAAATCGTAGATACTGAATCTCGAATAAGCTGTTTTCTTTTGTGATTAAACCTAAAACGATATTCTCTCAGTTCGTGACCTGGTTCTTGAATCCACTCCTCTACGGATATCTTGGCACTAATCTCATCTATCTCTAAAGCATCAAGGCGGCTTTGAGCAATACTATTTAGATTCCGTGGCTCCGTTTGCGGCTTCCATCCATTAATCTTTGGGAGATGCGTCAAAATATTTATATAAGATCTATACAACTCTTCGTACTGGATATTATCCCCAAATACAATTCCACCTGGTGTCAGTTCATACATCCGTTCCCACAATCGTTCGAGTTTCGATAGGTTGGCTTCAGCGGCCTCAAAAATTCGGATAGCTTCATCGAGTGAACTATTAATCTGCTCAGACATTGCCTTATTCCCTTCTATATTCACTTAGTGTTACTATGTAAATGGTTTTGAGTTTTTCACCACGGTGGCTACCAAGTGATTTAAGGTAGCTATTTATCACATTAATTCACACGTGACTTACATCTAAGTGTCACCGTTTCTCTTCCCCCCTGCACTCCAGTCAATTGATGATTTAACAAAGCCCTACTCGTAATTCCATCTAGTTCCAGCTTCATACTCTGCTCTTAATTCAGCCATTAATTCATTATGATGTGACATTTGCAAACAAACCCCATTCAAGAATGACGCAAGTTCACCGAAAAAAGTTGACACATTTTGTATATCAAAACACTTTATTTCCTTAAAGTGAGGTTCTAATAATTTGTTAGTCGGATATCTAAATTTATCGGATGTCGAATCAAGGCCTTGAAGTTGAATAATATACTTCTCTACATTTTGAATTGTTGGGTCGTCATCTGATGCATTATTGTGTGATTTTACATCGTTAAGTATAGTGTTCCACAAACGCTGAATACTGTGTTTCCTGTCTTTTATTAATTTCAATCCATTGAGAAAACCAAAAGAACATTCCTCAAATAATATCTCTTTTAATGCAAGCTCGATCGCATTTCTGTATAAGTAACACATAGGCAAAAACAAAAACTCTTTTAACTGACGGTTATCTGTCATAAACTCAAACAAATAATCTGCCGACTCTTTAAATGCACTAACGTAAGGATAAAATTTCCCCTTATTATATCCGTAACCAACTACACTTTGGGCATAATAGCTCCCACCTTCTTCTAAAAAAGATGGAGTATAATTATTATATTCTTCGAGTATCAATTCTGAATCATTATAGTAACTGGTCACTACAGTGTACGCAATTTCCATCTTATTTGCCAAAGCTAAAAGATTAATGTGTGTTTGTTTCTCAAATAAGAGTTTTAATGAATACTGCTTCTCTGAGAAGGGATTTTCTCTAGTAATAATTATCCCAAATGGGTACCTGAACGAATCTGATTCTTTATCAACCTTGCTCAAATCAGACAAAAATTTTTCGGTCCAATCGAATAAACCCTCATTGTTATTGATTTCTTTATTTAAATACTGCTTTATCGTCGCCAAAATCTTTGAAGGATTATGAAAAGTGTTTTTAATAAAACGCTTCCTTTCATCTACATCAGTAATAAACTTAAACCCGATTGCTTTTAACATTAATTCGAGACTATGTCTGTATAAATAGGTTACTGAATAAAAATACGTGTCCAATTCCCTAATACTAGCTTTTCTTAAAATATGCTCAGTTAATACATGTGCTGCTTTCCTAAACATCTCTGCATAAATAAAAAAATCCTGAGACAGATTCGTGGTAGCTTTAATTCTAACAATGTTGTCGGGAGAAATAATTCGATAAAAATCAGGATTGGCATGGGGCCATTTTAATTCAGTCAATTACTCTCCCCTCCACTACACCCATAAGTTTTTGCACTGATTTCAACTTCTCTGGCATATTGTACACGTAATCAAGAATCATTTGAGTAAACTCAATCATTGAACTTACCAAATGTTCATCAAAAGTAACATCATCAGCATGAGCAGCTGCGTTACCAAGTTGTTTTAGAATGTATGCCATTTCGTCTAATATTGGAGGCAAAATCTTAGAATCAGCTAAAAATTTTAGCTTCCTGTAGAGATTTCTCTGTGTTGCCCCTTTGTCATTACACATTCTCTCCAGAGCTCTCCGTAGCGATAGAACACAGATCGCACCGTCTAAATGTCGCACCTTTATAGCGGCTTCGAACGCTTCAAAAACTCCGTTTGGCATATTAGATTCTTTGTTAGTAACCTGCGGATAGACTATTTGGGATTTAAGAATAGGCCTGCCGTCATGATGTGTGTCTTCAGAAAACCACTCCTCACGCTTAAGAGTGATTTCACCACATACTTTGCATGCATATGTATACCAGTTTCGAACAAACTCCACTGAATATTGTACATTCACATAATTGTCTGAAATGTCATCTGAATTTACGAGTCTGTGGTTATTGATTAAATCCATAAAAGTTTTGTTCCCACAATGATAGCAAAGCAGGACCGCGCCTTGTTCTGGAGACATTCCAGCAACTCCTTTCATCTAATCACACAAGCGGTAAATTCCAATACTTTTATTTTGACTTTCAACTACTTAGAACTTAAAGTAATTTTTCAGAATTACCCTAACAGGCGAATCTCTTGCCTTTTCCAATTCTTTCTTAAATCTAATGATTTCAGACTTTGCTTGTTCTCGGCTGCCATTACACCTCTCTGGATCTCCAAGGACTCTTCCAACCCTCCCCTATTTCTTTGGCACGTATATTGTGTGTTGAAGTGCTTGGTTTTAAGCATACTATCCCCTTGACTTCAGTTTATCTACATAAGTTAGCGCTGAAATATTATGACCTCCGACAAGGGGATAAACGCTTTCAGGTGAAACATGTTGTCGTTTTGAGCATACCGTTCCGATCACCTACAATCATTTAACAATTTCGACAACCCGCAACTATTTTCCTGCTTTTAGGACAAAAGAGAAGCACCCCTAAGGATGCTTCATATCAATCATCTATTATTTAAGTTCAATTCCTTCGCCCTTCGAACCTCCAGGGACAATACTATCCACCCAATAAATATAGATTGAATATTTCTCTTCTTTATCGTAACGAGTAATCTCGTCGGCGGTTTTCATACAACTCTCTTCGAATTTCACAATGCCGCCTTCTTGAACGTATGCCTGTCCTTTTACAGGACCACAGATGGTTTGACCACCACCGCCTCCCATTGTTATCTTCCCACCGCTGCGCCCACTCTTATAGGTAATCGTGAAGGCTTCATGTATCGTATAATATTCACTATTGTCCGACTGGGAAGGCGTTAGTGTATAGTTTACTTTCCAGTACTCGCTCTCCCCGCTTAATGACTTATTCCCAACTGATGAACAAGATACCAGAAAGATCATGAGAAATCCGATTGTCAATAATCTTAATCGTTTCAATTCTATCCCTCCAAGAATATCAACATTAATAATCGCCTTCAACTGTGAAGTTAGCGGTTTCGATGTATTCCCTCTCTGAAATCGGTGTTAAATAAGAAGTTCTTCCACCTGCCGACATTACCAAATTTCTATTCTCAATGTAGAAGACGATGTCCACACTGTCTTCAGATAACCCTAGTAAATCAAGTGCCAAATTGGTTTCATTAACCACAACATAATATCGAACGAATACACCTTCACCATACGTGGATTTGATAATAACGCCTGTTTCATTGGCTTCAATATGGTAGTAGAAGCCCATTTCATCGTCCAACCAGTAGCCCGTAATCGTATTGATCCAATCAACAGGTTCATCATAGGCTAATGTCTTTTGATACTGCATGATGTTATTGCCTTGAACAAACCGAGCATGACTCTCATTTTCAAAAATAACCAGCATATCCTCGTTGGGGAAAAGCAGTTGAATCTTATTCTCTTCGATCTCACCGATTGAGAAAGCTATCGGATCGGTTTCTGCCAGAGACATCAGATCGCCGTAGATCAATTCCCCGCTGCTATCACTCTTTTTATGTATCTTAATAATTTTATCAGCGTTTTCGCTTAATGGATGCCAAAGTCCCGCCAGCTCTTGAAGCGCATCTTCCGCCACGTTATACACAGTACTGTCACCCACATCGCGGATATAAGTCTCACCATTCCATGTATAGTGCACGTGCTTGTACGAGGCATCGGCCATTGATTCCGAGTGTAACCAGTCCATTTCGTTCACTCTGATTTCTTCATAGCCATCCTGATCCATGTCCTCGAACGCAATGGAAACACCACTCACAGAAAACACCTGCTCCAGCTTTCCATCTCGCAAAGCATATAGATCGACCCCGATGTCCCTATACTCTGTTTGTACCGCAAGCAATGTATGATGCACAGGATTCTGGATCGTGCGTATACTCATGAATCGGTCGCTTGCGGCATCAGGAACTTCCATGGAGGCCAGTTCATCACGATCTTCCAGATTATATATGGATATCCTGCCGAAATGATTAGCCTGCGGGTCCGCGCCCACTATGATTTCTTCTATTCCATCCTGATTAAGATCAGCTAAGAGCGGTTGTAATAGCTCATCTTCATTCAAACCGTACTTCTCCAAGAACTCTGCCTGTACTTGCTTAAGTCGCTCCTCTGATAAAGCCTGACCATCGAGATTCACTGCCTGATTCTCACTTATTTCTTCTACAATATTATCGTCGCCTTCATCTTGTACTGCTGAATTGCACCCAGCGATCATAAGGCACAGCGCCAGAACTATGATTGTTTTGAACTTCACATGAAATACCCCCAAGATCACATTATTTGAAGTAAGCCAACAAAGAGTATAGCAAGTATAACTGCAAGAACAAGGACAATCAGACAGCCGAATTTAAATTTTTCTCCCAACCCTTTTGCCGCGAAAAATCCGATTATCAGGAATCCTAGTCCAATTATTGCCGCTTCCATTTAGACCCCCCCTGGTTCAAAAATCACTAAATTTCCAACCCTGAGTTATGTATGACTTTGTATACTCTTACTTTTGAACGCGCCCACCCGTCCTCATACGCTGGCGGTTCTTCCAGCCTACTACCAAAGGCTTGCTAAATCATTTATATCACAATTGATAATTATATGCTATATTAACTAGTTATTGATACTAATATGCTATCGATGACTTAGGCTCTCTAGGATATCGTTGCCCTAGAGGTGAGTTTATGAGCAGTCAAACCATGAAGATCGTCGGTGAGCGCATTAGATCGTTGAGAGAACAGCGTAAGTGGAGCCAAATGAGGCTTGGCGAGTTAGCTGATTTACACTATACATATATAGGACGCATTGAAAGAGGGGAAAATAACGTAACGATAAAGAGTCTCGAAAAAGTAGCAGCTGCTCTTGACGTTCCTTTTGAGGAGTTATTTCGGTTTATTAAGCCGCTTGAGAAGGGCAAGGACACCTATTACTTGTCGTTGCTCGTGAACAAGTTCCAAGGTAGAAATGTTGTTGATCAGAAGAGAGCATACGAATTATTGAGCTACATCCTTGAATGGAAAGACGAATAAACCATCTAAATTTTACCCGTGTTCATCCAACTGGATGAATGCGGGTCTTTTTTTGTTTTACAGAGAAAATCGGTGGAGTGAGAGCACACCAGATGAGGAGGTGATGACCGTGGATAAATTTCAGACTGCGTTGAATCAGTCAGTGAATGCATTGGTCTACTTAAGCTGTGAATTTGAACGCTTGGAGACAGAGCATTCCGACATGCTTAGTGAAGGTTACCCATTTAGCCAAGACCTTCGAGAAGTCGTGCACAGGTTGATGAAATGGCAAGATCAAATCAATGAGAGGAGGTGAAAGCATTGGCAAGTAATAAGCAATTGCCAGAGGAACTGATCGTATTGCTGCGACAATTGGTAATGCAGGGGCAGATTCGCATTGCAGGGATGGTTCTGCAAAGCTACTTTCTTCGATTCTGGAAGATCGATAAGGAATTGGCAGAGCATTATGTAGTTCGTTATTTCCGCAAGTATTACCCATCGCAGTTGAGTAAGCACCAAAAGCGAAAAGCTCATGCAAACTAATGAAAGGAGAAATCGCCGAATGGAGAAATATGAGCAATTGATAATTCGTCTCAATCAACTCACAGTGATCAAAGAGGAACTAGACAACAATGCTCCGATAGACAGTTGGGAAGGACAGGCGTATACTCGTACGCTTGTCGAGCTAGTATTGGTTGAAATGAAGATTGAAGACATGAAAAAGGACGCTCTGCAAAGCGCCCAAAGGTAATGCTACCTAATTGCAATTGTAACTGAATAATTCTATTCACACAAGAGGAGTAGCCTATCTGGCTGCTCCTCTATTTCATTTTATGGAGGTTATCACAATGAACTTATATTCGATAAAGACTGCTTTGGCAGATGCCCTTTGCGTGAAGGAAACGAGCCCAATAATTCAGGAGCTATTCTCCCGCTTCGTAACGCCTTTTGAACTGCTTGATGCGAACGAGAAGGAGCTTACACAGATCAAAGGCATTGGGCCTGCTCGTGCTCGTCAGATCGTCTCTGCATTAAAGCTGGCTAGAGCATTGAATACACCGAGGGATAATAAAGTCATCATACGGTCTCCGAAAGATGTCTTTAATCTTATGAGGTTTGAAATCGGCCATCTTATGCATGAGGAGTTCTGGATTCTCCAACTCTCGACCAAGAACCATGTAATCGCCAATAACCGAATTAGCGTGGGAAGTCTTAATGCCGCCGTGGTTCACCCAAGGGAGGTGTTTCGCGCCGCCATCTCTCGTGGATCAGCTTCAATAATCGCTTGCCATAATCATCCCTCTGGGGATTGTACGCCTTCCCCAGAAGATATTGCATTATCAGCTAGATTGAAGGAATGCGGCGATATTATCGGCATCGAAGTACTCGACAGCCTAGTCATATCCACGGATAATTACTATTCCCTGAAAGAAAGCGGTCAAATGTAATCAACTCAATAAAATTAAGGAGGAGAAACCCCATGAATAATTCTGCATGTATCGGATATGCCATCCTTGCCTGTAAAGCTCTAGGGATGACCCGCGACGAACTGCAAAAGCTGGAATCGGCAATGCTTTCAATACTTGATCGTTATACAGAGGATGAAGCCGAGGATGCTTATAGGAATAACTAAGATATGTAGGGAGTCGGCAATCGACTCCCTTTCTTATTTAACCAAGCCTTCGGCAATCTGCAACAGCTCGCTCCGCTCGCTGGTCTTACCGTTCCGCACCATTGTGTGGTCTATTCTTCGAGTAATGTTCGAACACTCATTCGATAATCAGGGTCTTCCAGACGCTTCATAAGCAATTCTACCCCGAAGTTGTTATTTACCGTCGGGGAAGGAACCGATCGTTCCCGATTAATATTCAGATACATCTTTCTGCGATGCTGGTTGGCCTCGCGCTGAGCTGAAGTAGTAGATGGAAGTGAATCTTCCAATTCAAGCATTCTTAAGAATTCATCCATGTTTTCATGACTCCTTATTGTTCGATTCTATCTACAAGAACTTTGTCCTCATACCACTGGGAATAAAGGTAATCCTCGATTATGCCAATATGCCTGGAGCTAATCTTCTTTCCATGCTCATAATCGGACAATGCGCCTGCACTGATGCTTAGTATCTCCGATAACTCTGTGAGTGTGAACTCATCCGCTGCTCGTTTGATTCTAAGCTTCTTAGATAAAGGGGCTTCATCGAGGAATATTAATACATCCTTGCGTGCGTTCATTTGATCAATAAATGCCTCAACATCGTACTTCATCATTAAGAAATCACCCTCTTAAATTTGAATGGCCAGCCTTCCTCGAAGGGAAGGCGGCATATAAGGAGACTCGAGGCGGCATTGCCACCGCTTCGATTATACTATTCGTAACCATTTGGCTCGAAAAAATCAAGATATCCACTTAACTTTTCTCGAAATATTTGTGGAAGATCACCACACAGAATACTTTTGGCTACACCCACTTGTTAGGATTTCGTTCTGAAACGTTGAAATATCTACGTAACCTCTGAAGACTGGGAACGTTCAGCGCTCCAATGCAATATACCCATCCGACAGGCAGCTATTACTTAAAGTTGGTAAATTCATATATCAGCAATTTTTTTTAATACTTCAACAAAGCTCGCATCCAATGGTTTTATTTCGTCTTCAATCTCATGCTCTGTGAGGTCTAGATTCAAATAATCTTCTCCACATAATTTAATAATAGATTCCACTACTTGTTCCGCTTGTTCTTTATAATTGAAGAAAATAAAAGGAACATCATCGAATCGGATAAAGCCATATTCGAGTACAACCGCATGGGTCTCGAATAGACTCATCAGTATGTCATACAGCAATAATCCAAAATATGAGCTTCCTTTAATACTAGGACTAAGTAGCGCATAAGCAGAGACCACCTGATTCCCGACTATTCTTTTAACCAAATCGACGAACATCACATCATTAACAAAATATTTTATTGAATTAATGAAGGCCTCTGTTGGCAAATGTTCGCTTAAATCTACGATATTCCTAAGATCAATGTACCAACGATAGTTCTTATTCAGAACGGAGGCCATATCAGGAACATATCTGAAGAAATTATATAGAACATTGCATATGGCTTGCTGCACTACCAAATCCGCTGAATCATATTGATTGCTTGTCCATGTAGACTTTGGCTTGTATTTGCCCGTTATGCAAGCATTCAACAACTCTTCAATGTTAATCTGCTTTCCTTCTCCCTCATGTTCCTTAACGATACGACTTGCCTCTTCGAAATTCACTCTATTGAATACAGAATTAACAAGTGTCTTTGCGAGAACCTGCTGGTCAAAGGCAGGAACTAACTTTTTCAATCAACACCACTCCTTGATTTTAGTAGAAATAAATCAAGGGGTTACCATTTTGAAGAACCCCCTGACGGAGTGTCCTCACTTCATCCTACTACACTCTTTACGACTAACAGGGTTCAGTATATGCAAATTGTAAAATCGATATACCTTCGATTATATGAAAATATGATCAGCGCATAATTCACACTCCCATCGCGTATACTAACCATAACGCTAACAGAAGTAGGCTTTGAAGTAGATTCCATGGGTAGGATGAAAGTAGGCATGTAGGCAGGCGAATTGCGTCTGTCTATTCGTATTGGCGTTAAATTAATGGCCGATTGAGTTGAACTGATCCTTAACGTTCGGGGAAAAGGTGTATCAGGGGAATTAGGCTCACGATGATACGAGTACAAACTAATCTCATTGCTGTAAATTCAATGCGTTCATTCAATGAACTATCAAACTCATATCCATCACCCCCCTTGAATTGCAGGTTATTATAGTACTACTGTCAGCCATGATACTACTAACCTGCAAACAAAGGGGGGGATTCAGATTCACTACTCTGTTTTCCCATTTAAGCAAACAGAATGTAAACAGATTATCGTCACTAAACTGGCCAATTTCTATGCAAATGGTTGCTTTTACTCAGTTAATGTGAGGTGAGACAGAAGCATCACCCACACAATTTCTCAGAGTAGCAGGCTGGCCATCACTTAGCAAACATAGCAAGGTATTTGCAGACGAGTTCGTATTCAAGCAAAAGGAGGACTAGAGAACGATGGACAACGTCACTTTGAATCATGAACAATTCCTCAGCTTTACAGGGTGGAGCGAGTCCCACTGTATGAAGCAGACAGTAAGGAGTCGCCTCCAAAAGCTTCAGAACATGGGTGTGAAAGACGTTAAGATCACAGGTATGGGAAAGAGGGCTGAGTACACTCTGAGCATTCCCGCAGGATTCTGGTATATGCTTCTGATCAACGGCATGAGCTACTCTCCCATTGGAGCTGAATACATCGACTGTATCATAAATGGACGGGATTTGGTAAATACAGCAAAAGGTACCTTTGTTAAATTCACTAACGAGCTATACATGGAACTGGCTCAAAGACACGAGGCCGAGTACAAAGCAGTGGAAGCTACTTGCACTCGTATTCGAAATTCTCTTCGTGAACATGGTTACATTACGGATTCACACATGAAGACGCACCGTGTAAAAAGAGTGAAGTTAATTGAGGGCAAGTTCGTTAATGAATGGGTGGCGGATGATGAAGCCATTGTCTATGATCAACGTGCGAGAGCAGTCTGGACTTCATTCTTTCAAAAGAAGCTGAACGCATACCGAAAAATTAACCCCGAAGCTGAGTCAGTACCTATCTACCTGATTGCGCAAGAAGTAAGAAAAGTGTACAGCTTCGAAATGGCGGAACAATTAGGCGTTGAATACTACAGAGTGGCAAAAAAAACTGAGGCTACAGCAAACCTTCATGCAGACATTAGCTTTGCTCGCAATACGTTCCTGCAAGCACGGGATTTGCAAGCTGTACGTAAAGAGCTACTACTTCTCCAACAAGCTCATCGCTCTAGTACGCAACAACTGAAGGAGCATGAAGAACATGCCAAAGCTGAGCTTAAAGCACACCAACCATCGAAGGAAGCGCTAAAGGAACTTCAGCAGCAGATGTTCGTGGCTGAAGTACAGAATGAGTCAATGGCACCACCTATTACGGAAGAAGAACGCAAACAAATGGAGGCCCTGCTTGACGAATTGATACCGAACAATGAGAACGAACAATAGATTCACGACTTTCATGCGCTCCCACCGCCCCTAGGGGCCCGTTAAGGTTCCACCTTAACAATCGCACTTGGCGTGAGCCGTCCCTTGGTCATTCGACCAATGGGATGGAATAGTGTTGGATGATAGAACCGCCTGTCAAGGCTGTACAAAGCTCCGCTACGCTTCGACCTTGACTGGCTCTCCATAGACTTTAACCGCCTAGTGACAGCTCCATAGGCTCCGTACAACGTATATACCCGTTCCTTGCGTAAAATGGAACACCATCATCACTCGGCCATACCATGATGAACTCATGTCTATTCTCCCTGCCCCATTCTTCAATACGCTTTAATAGTCGCCCTCCAATCCCCTTCGAGCGATACTCAGGAATCGTGTAGACATTGGTCATATAAACAAATGGATATGTGGTTCGCCCTGGCTTGGGCACCTTATCGATCAGCTCTATGTAGATATGCGATACAATCTTGTCATTCAGCTCGGCCACCCAGATGAACCATTTACCGTTGCTCATGGCTTTATGCAAAAAAACACTGCACTCCTCTTGAAAATCTCCATAAGACGCCTCGATAATCGGATAATGCTCATAGGTGAAATCCCATCTCATGCGAACCAATGAATCAATATCGTAAGGTTCGGCCAATCTGATCTTCATGCCTCTCATCCTTTCCTTCATCTTCAGTGGTTGGCCATCTCAAATCTGCGCCTCGATGTAACGTACAGGACCTTAAGCGCCCATCTGCATTCCATTCATGGGGAAGTCCATATGACTGGATCAAGCCCTTCACTTCATCCTAAGTATATACCTGCTTACGGTAGGGTTTATCATCCAGGTATCGCATGGTCGGAAAGAGACCGCATAGGTAAAGCTTACTTTAAGCAATCGCTTGGATCCTTCTCAACAACCCAATGCATGATATCTTCACCTCTATAGATCCCCGAGGGCCTAATTAACTGAATCACTCTCATGGCTACGTACCTCCCCGCTACTCGGCTTGATTAAAAAGTTGCTTTCTCGTCATTTCTAATATATCCAAGCTTGCGTTCACCAGAAAAGTGTTTCTATAAAATCCGTAACGAGAAGAATATGCTACAAAGTCGTGAAGGGAGACGGGATCTTCACGCGACTTATCTCTGAACATATTAATGATGTTAAAATGTTGCACGGAGCCTTCCAGCAATTCTAAATTGCTTATTGTCATTATTGTTAGTGCATGAATCTTAATTGGGCATTTTTTCAACTCATACCCAAGGTCGCTCTCAATAACCTGTATAAATTCTTTTTGGAGGAGATCAATAGTGAGTGGAGCATCAAGCAGTGTATCATGAACCAGTAAAACGGGAAAGATCTCGTTAATCTCTTGGAAGTCTTGGTTTAGTGAATCTATACTCCTAGTTACTATATGCTTAATGGTACGGCTTAATTGACCTACTCCCTTAATCCTCTCTTGCCCACCTTCTACTACATTACTGTACTTTTTTCTTAATTCTTCTTCGAAAGAGATGCCGTCTGGGCTAACCTCAGATTCTCTGATGAAGGATGCTTTGATTTCAAAGAGAATGGCTGTCTTATTTTGAAGTAAAGCAGCATCAATCTCGAGATTCCTCCCTTGCTGTTGATAGCTCTTCTGTTGCCTAAATGTATATTCAGCTTTGTCAGAATACATCCTATCAAGAATGTCGCAACAGTAGTCTTCGAATGCATCGCCAAAAGCCGAAAATATTTGGTTCGCACTCTTACGCTTAAGTTGGATCATCAGAAACATGGGGCTTACTAGTACACTCTCATGAAAATATATTGCATCCAGTACTATTGATCTGCCATCTGATGCAGTGTATATTGGTTTGTCCCTTAATGGAATGGTATCCATGGGGCCAGCAGTATCATCATTTATCTCTTCCCTCCCCTTCCCATTCCATAACCTCTTACGTAGTTCCTCTATAGTTTGTGATTCAAGTCGAATATACGCTTTTAATTTATCAGGTATTAATGTGGTCTCCCCAATTGTATTAGCATTTATAATGCATGGCTTACGTAGTGGGTCCGTGAAATGCAATGCAATAGCTGAAAAACACACCATATAGTCCTCGAATGAAAGTCCTGTAATGCTTAAGAAGTCATTATTAAATGATGAGTAATATTTCAAAAAATATTTTTGATAAAATATCCAACCACGTCCTATTGTTATATCCAAATCAGGCGCTGCTCTTGATGCCTCTATGCTTTTCCGAAAAGAAGCCACCATGTATTGTCTTATCCTATGGGTATCTACTTCATAATGCAACGCCGTGCCAAAGGTATGTCTATCCCACATATTACTGGCGATCAACGCACACTTGAAAAAAGTGATTTTTGTATCCTCGCTATCAAAAGTTGTTCCATCATCAGGGTGATCATCACAAAGTAATGCGATCCAACGAATTAATTCCAGCATTTGTCCTCGGAAAAAGATAGTAAACGTTGTACCTTTCCTTCGATTTTTCCTGAGTGCCTTCTGAAGCCAATATCTCTCTCTATTAGTCGTCAACATGCTGAAGAGCGGGGCTTGAGCTTCCATATTACCTGTTGCGTTCAAGGCAAGATTTATTCTGGCACACCAAAACATTGCATCTGAACAGCTTAATTGATTAAGCATGTCTCGGAAGTTAGCGAAATCTGTATTCATATCTTTGTAAAAGATATCAGGAGTTGTAAAAACAGAAATTTGGGTCATCTCTTCACCACCCCGATTCGCAAGGTTACCATGATTTCCCTTATAGGGCATTTCAATCATTATAAATTTCCAACTCCAAGTTATGCAATATGAAATTGCGCTAAGATTCCTAAGTCGCCCACGGGGATCCCTAAAGTCTGATTGTGAATCAGACTTATTTGTCATGACAGCGAATAATTACGGCGGTGAGATGCGCCGATCCCACTTGAAAGGAGGTGAGATCTATGACGCAAGGCAGTACAATAACAACTCTACAGATAAGGAGCATTGATAACATGAACGTAGTGACTTACCTACGTGTATCGTCTGAACAGCAAGCAGAACGTCAACTATCCATTCCAGCACAAAGGGAAGCTCTTGAACGCTATGCATTAGATCGGGGCTGGAAGATCATTAGGGAGTACGTAGATGAGGCGAAGTCCGCCAAGTCAGATGATCGACCAGAATTCCAACGAATGATTGCGGCGGCGCAACAGACCAACAAGAGCTTTCAAGCGATTCTGGTCCATAAGTTTGACCGCTTTAGTCGTAATAGAACAGATCATGTCGTATACAAAGCCCTGCTCAAGAAGCAAGGCATCGTTGTTTTATCAGCTACTGAACCGACTGAACCAGATACTCCCCATGGACTACTCCTAGAGGGAATGCTTGAGGTCATATCTGAGTTCTACCACATGAATCTTAAGCATGAAACCATTAAAGGCATGAAAGAGAATGCCCTACAGGGATTCCACTGTGGTGGACGCGCTCCATTCGGCTACCGATTAGTTAGGACGGGTAGCAAGGTCAATTACGAACTCGGACCTGATGAGGAGGTGAAAATTATCAAGCAGATATTCAGCATGGCTGCGCAAGGTATGGGTGGGAAGAAGATAGCCCGCTTTCTTAATGAGCAAGGAATTCCCGCTGGTCGAAAATGGATTGCATCGACCATACTAGCCATCCTAAACAATGAAGCATACTTAGGTCATCGAGTATGGAATAAGAAGATGGAAACGCGAGGACGCAATAGACCACAATCGGAATGGATTATATCCGAGAACAGTCACCCCGCTATCATTGATAAGAAGATATGGGATGCAGCCCAAATGGAACTGCATCTACGCAGACTAAAAATATGAACCTTGCCATTCATTACGTTGGTTCAAGCAGGTATACCCATTGTGGTGTATCTGCTTTTTTTATACCAAAAAAACACTATACAAAGGAGCTGTTAGTCAATGAAAGTAGCAATCTACGCCCGCGTATCATCAGACCGTCAAGCAGAAAAGGAGCTTTCCATTCCTGCACAAGTGAAGGCAATCCAGCAATATTGCCAAGAACGCGGTTACATCATCGTAAATGAGTATATCGAAAAAGGGAGGTCAGCGAAAACCGATGATCGTGAAGAGTTCCAGAAGATGATTGCCGTCGCCAAGCGCAGCAATCGTCCATTCGATGCTATTCTTGTTCATAAGTTTGATCGTTTCTCCCGCAAGCGTGATGATCATGTTATCTACAAAGCTTTACTTGCTCAAGTCGGCGTTAAAGTCATATCCGTTACTGAACAAACCGAAGCAGAAACGCCCCAGGACAAACTTCTGGAAGGTATGCTGGAGGTTATGTCCGAGTTCTTCAACGCCAACCTCGCCACAGAAGTGCGCAAGGGTATGACTCAGAACGCCAAACAGGGATATAACAATGGAGGCACTCCACCCTATGGCTATCGTACAGAACATGTTGCTGTCGGTGCTCAGAAGACAAAAGCTGTATGGGTACTTGGACCACGTGAAGAAATTGATATTGTACGCTGGATTTTTAAACAGTATGCCTATGGAAGTATGGGCTATAAGAAGATCGCAAATCAACTTAATGAGAAAGGAGTACCAACACAGAAGGGAGGTCAGTGGTCAGCCAGTACAATACGTGCCATTATTTTTAATGAATCATACATCGGGCGTAAAGTCTGGAATAAGCAGGATTACCAAACGAAGGGTAAAAAGTGGCGGGATCGCTCAGAGTGGGTGATTACAGAAAATGCTCATCCATCCATTATAACAGAAGAATTGTTCAACCTGTGCCAGGAGAGGGCTAAGGCACGTAATAAAGGTGGCGGCGAGACATATAAACCATTTCATACATGGTCTTATTCACCGTTTTGGCTACGTGGTATCTTCATTTGTGATAAATGCGGTTCTCGAATGGTAGGGAATTCCACATCGACACGAAGGAAAGGCGGTGGACAACGTTATTATAGTTGTGGTGGATATCAACGAAAAGGAAAGGAATTTTGCCCATATGTCGGCTGGAGAAAGGAGCAAGTTGAAACGACTGTTTCGAATAAAATTAAAACCACCTTGCTGCGATTGTCAATGGATAATCAGCTTCAGCAAGAAATTGAACGTTATTCAAAAGAAAAAAATAAATACGTTCTTCAATCTGCAACTACACTTGAAAATGAAATTAACTTTCTTGTCAAGCGCATTGAATTAATGGAACAGGACATGATAAATGGAATAGGAAAACCATATTATGCTGACATCATTCAAGAAATGAAAGCTGAGCTTACCGATAAAGAAACTGAATTAGCAATATTGAATAGTTCTGTAGAAGAAATAAATGTTCCCGATTCATATATTGCTACTGTTAAATATGACATCCAAACCATTCTTGCTTTAATGGAATCAGAGGTGCCCGATCCACAACTATTGAACCAAGTCCTTAAGAAATATGTTGCAAATATTTTTGTTCATAGGGCGTCCAAAATTATCCACATCAAACTGCAATTCGTATCAGAGGAAAATGCCTTATTTGAAAAGACCATCGCAGTACAATTAACATAACAGATAAGGACAAGGGGGCAGTTCAAATAATTACAAACTGCCCCCAATATCAATAATAACTTTCCCAGTTAGCAGGGAAACCCATCTTATTCATCACATCTGTAATATTCACTGACGAGAACTTCGGATTGTAATTATCAAACAAACGTTTCAATTTTCTTATAAGTGACTTATGATCTTCTTTTTTAATAACTAATTTCAAGAACGACACAACAGTAAATATATTCCCTCTATCCAAATGCGAACTATTTATATTTAGGTGATTCGAAATCTGTGCACTCCTAGCGGGCTTATGAATTCTGAAGCTATATAACCGCTCCTCATGCGCACAAACATTTCTGAAATAATTGACTGTCTTCAAAACATTTGCTAATTCATCAGACGTAAATTGAATCGTAAGATTATAGCTTTTGTTAAATGGAATGGCAAAATCTTTTGCGATACTGTTCTGAAGAGATGAATCTAAACAATCAAAAAAGTATTGGATGTTTCCAATTGTTAGATAATTCACAAGAACCCAAATCGGCACTCCATCGTGATTGTCCAAATAATGCTTAATAGGACCGTTCCGATCAGCGTTTTTTGAAATCAAATTTGAAATGGTTGCAATTAATTGCAGAATCTTCTTGAGCTTTCCTGGATCACGGGAGAAATTCCCCATTTGTAAGTATGCATTAGGTTCCTTATGCTCTTCCGAAAACCTATATGAAATCTTCGACTTGATGCTGCTTTCAAATTTCAATAGATATTCTATTAATATGTTACGCAACTCGCGGTCAAAACAAAACAAGTAATAAATTTCCTCAAATGTAACTCCATTCTTATACTGCTCAGGAGTTATCACCTTTCCAGTGTTATTTACTTGAAGAAATATGTCTTTATATCCATTAATCAGAGAATAGTAATTCTCTGTTTCGAGAATTCTAGTGGCTCTCGAACCATTATTAATGATTAGCCCTCTCGATCTTAGGATCTTTAACTGCTGTCTAAAGGTTTTGAATGGTTTCATAAAGTCCTTCCCATAAAATAAAATAGCCCAGTCCTCGTAAGGAACATGGGCCTGATCACTTAAGATCATTATATTTTATGCCAATCTGATTGTCAATATGCATGTCCATTCCGCCTAAATCTTCAGGAAAGTTATACTTATTATGCGTAGTGTTAATTCACAGACCGCAACGAATAGAACACGAAATTCCTCGCTATACATGGTCAGGCGGCGGGAATACCCTTGTACATCATACTGTCATTAACCTCACTGTATAGCGAATTTTCCTTGAAACTGCAAAAAAGCACCTAACACGGTGCTTTCTCGCATGGTATTGGTGGAGGCGAGGGGAGTCGAACCCCTGTCCGAAGATATCGCCACATAAGCTTCTACGGGTGTAGTGACTTATGAAATATTCGCCTAGAGCGCTGCTAAGTCACCCACTACGCTTTAGGCTAGTCTGATTGTCTTCTTCCGTGGACCCCAGACGGAGACCCAGCGGCGTATCCCACTAAAGTTGAGCCCTAGTCCCAGCACATGGGCGATGCTGAGGTAGAGCACGCGTGCAGGTTATTAAGCTGCTACAGCGTAAGAAGGTTGTTGTTTGCCAGTTATTATTGGCTTTGCGTTTTATAGTGGACGACCCCACTACCCGCTACTCATGCGCAACCTACCCCCGTCGAATCCAAAAACGCCCCCGAGGTATGAAAAAACATGCGCTGCCGCAGACAATTTCTAGCACAGACAAAGCCCGTGCTTCACTGGCTCACAACCCTATTATAACACAGTCCCGCTCCCTTCACAGGAAAGGTTCATGGAAGGGCTGGCGGCCGCTGCCTTTGCTTCCGTTCGCCACGGAACACAACAGAGAAGCAGCTTCTTCATCATCTGCACAATTTTAGCGCGCCACCTTCTGCTTCTCGCGCAGCGCGCGCTGGATGTCACGTTGCGCATCGCGCTTGGCAGCCGTCTCGCGCTTGTCGTACTGCTTCTTGCCCTTGCCGAGACCGATCAACAGCTTGGCGAAGCCGTTCTTCAAGTAGATCTTGAGCGGCACGAGCGTGTAGCCCTCCTGCTTCGAGGAGCCAACCAGCTTGGCGATCTCCTTCTTGTGCAGCAGCAGCTTGCGGGCCCGCGTCGGATCGGGATTGTGGATATTGCCTTGCTCGAACGGGCTGATGTGCAAGTTGTGCACGAACGCCTCGCCATTGCGAATGGTGGCAAAGCTGTCGGTCAAGTTCGCCCGGCCGTTGCGCAGCGACTTAATCTCGGTACCGGTCAGCACGATGCCGGCTTCATACGTCTCCTCGATGAAATAATCGTGGGACGCCTTCCGGTTTTGCGCCAGCACATTGTCCGCCTTCTTGTTCCCCATTCCGCATTCCTCCTCCTTCGCACGAGCGCGCCTGCCCCTTGCACTCCCTACTATACGCAGCCGCTGGCTGCAAGATGAGTGGGACGCGACAATTTCAAGCTAGATATTCATTCTAACAAAGCCCCCCAGGCAAAATCAAGATGCCACTCCTATCACGGTGAAAAAAATCCACTTGCCAGACCGGCCAAACAAGCGGCCGCCAGAGCAAGCGGATGGAGGAACAAGCAGCGCAACTGCGCCGCCACCTGCTCCCTGCTTACTTCTTCTTTCGCTTGGAGGCCTTCTTCGCCACAGCTGCCAGGCCATTCGCCTTCTTCCCGGACTTGCCTCGTCCTGGTCCAGACTTGTCCCGGCGCGGCGCCGGCTTGCCCTTGCCGCCTCGGCGCTTCTTGGCCGGCTTCCCGCCCTCGCCCGGCGGGCGGTTGAACCACTGGCCCTCCTGCGGCTGTTCCGGCGTGAAAACCGCAGATTCCCCGCTGCGTGCGCGACGCTTCTTGCCGTCGACGAGGCTGACCTTCTCCTTGCGCGGCTTCATATCGACCATTTCGAAGTCGATGGTATAGTCATCCAGACTAACGCGCACGACGCGCACCTTCACCTCGTCTCCGATCCTGAACACGCGCGAGGTGCGTTCCCCGATCAGCGCCATGTGCAGCTCGTGGAAGTGATAGTAGTCGTCGGTCAGATCGCTCAGGCGGATCAAGCCCTCGACTGTATTGTCCAGCTCGACGAACATGCCAAAGTTGGTCACGCTGCTGATGATGCCCTCGAATTCCTCGCCGACCTTGTCCATCATGAACTCGGCCTTCTTCAGCGCTTCCGTATCGCGCTCGGCGTCTACTGCTACCCGTTCACGCTCTGAAGATTGCTGGGCAATGTCCGGCATCCGCTCTTCCAGATAGCTGTGCCGATTCTCCGGCAGCATGCCGTTGTTCAAGATCACTTCCCGCATAATGCGGTGAATGACCAAGTCTGGATAACGGCGAATCGGCGAGGTGAAGTGGCTGTAGAATTCCGCCGCCAACCCGAAGTGCCCGCGGCTCTCCGCATCATATTTCGCCTGCTTCATGGAGCGCAGCATCATCGTGCTGATGACCGTCTGCTCCTTCGTTCCCTCAATCTCCTCCAGCAGCGTCTGCAGCGCGCGCGGATGTACGGTATTGCCCTTGCCGCGCACGGCATAGCCGAAGTTGGAGACGAAGTTGACGAATGTTTGCAGCTTCTCTGAATCCGGGTCCTCATGAATCCGGTACAAGAACGGCACCTTCAGCCAATGGAAATGCTCGGCTACCGTCTCATTCGCCACAAGCATGAACTCCTCGATCAGCCGTTCTGCCACCGAGCGCTCCCGCTTGACGATATCAATCGCCTTGCCATTCTCGTCGACAATGACCTTCGACTCCTGGAAGTCGAAATCGACCGCGCCGCGGTTCATCCGCTTCTGCCTCAGCACGGCGGCCAGCTCCTCCATCAAGCGGAAGAACTCCACCAGATCCGCATACCGCTCCATCACTTCGGCGTCCTGATCGACGAGAATCTTGCGCACGTTCGTGTACGTCATCCGTTCCTTCGTGCGGATTACACTCGGGTAGATGTCATGGGCGACAACCTTGCCGGTATGATCGATTTCCATCTCGCACGTCATCGTCAGCCGATCCACCTGCGGATTCAAGCTGCAGATGCCGTTCGACAGCCGATGCGGCAGCATGGGGATGACCCGGTCGACGAGATACACACTGCAGCCGCGAGCATAAGCTTCCCGATCAAGCGCCGAGCCTTCGGCCACATAGTAGCCAACGTCCGCGATGTGCACACCGAGCTGGTAGTTGCCGTTCGGCAGCTTGACGACATGCACGGCGTCATCCAGGTCCTTCGCATCCTCGCCGTCAATCGTCACGATTGTCTCGCCGCGCAGGTCGCGACGTCCGGCAAGCTCCTCCTCGCGGATCGTGTCCGGGGCGGCCTCAGCCTCGGCCATGACCTCATCCGGGAACGATTCCGGCAGCTGATGCTTGCGGATAATCGACAAGATATCGACGCCTGGATCATCCTTGTGGCCAAGGACCTCGACCACTTCGCCTTGCGCCGCTGAACGGCCTTCGGGGTACGTCACAAGCTTGACGACTACCTTCATCCCCGAAACCGCACCCTTAAAGCCTTCTTGCGGAATGAAGATATCCCGTGTAATCCGCTTGTCATCCGGAATGACGAAGGCATAAGTCTCGTAGCTTTCGAATGTGCCGACAATTTGGGTGTTCGCCCGCTTCACGATGCGCACGACTTCCCCTTCCATGCGCTGCGTGTCGGCGCCCTTCGTCACGCGGACGAGCAGCGTGTCACCGTTCATCGCACCCTTCAAATCGTTCGCATGGATGTAAACATCCGCCAGCTCGCGGTCCTCCGGAATCAGGAACCCGAAGCCCTTCGCATGCGCCTGCAATCGTCCCTTGATCAGATTCATGCGCTCCGGCACGCCGTAACGCTCTGTCCGCGTACGAATAATTTCCCCTTCATCTTCCAGCCGGTTGAGCAGCTTCAAGAGCTCCTTGAAGTCCGCCGCATTGTCTATGCCAAAGTGTCTCTCCAGCTCCTGATACGTCATGGGCTTGTACGCTTTTTCCCGCATAAAATTCAATAAATCCTGGTCCGTTACCATTCGCGTTCACCTCTTTCTATCTATACCCATTATCCGTTCATTGTACACCAATGCGGAATACAAAGGAAAATAAGCCCTCCAGCCAATGACAAAACAGCCGTCAGCACGCCTGCTGCCCACACTTGTCGTCAATGTTATTGTGCATAACTTGCCTAGCACATCGTTTGGGTCTCCACCGCTAGCCGACGCGCCAACATTTCGGCACTGTGAAAGCTAACGGTCACTAATGTCCGCTAGAAGCAAAAACAAACCGAAACCGAGATTCTAACGGATGCGAATGTCCATCAGCGCATCGATTCGTGCCAAGATTGCGCCTTCATCACTCCTAATGGACACCAACGACCGTCACATTTGGAAATTGCCTCTTTTCGTCCTCTAACGGTCAACAATGTCCGCTGCGATACGCGATCAGCTCTCATTCCACCGGCGCGACAGCATGAATGAATGCACTTGAACGACCCGCCACCTGCACTTCGCAATCCTCCATCCAGCGCTACCATGGCGACGGACGATTGAGCATGCTGTCAACCACCGCAAATGAGCATAAAAAAACAGCAGGAATAGCATTCCCTGCTGTGATTCGCGTTATGTTTATTATCTGAATACCTCGTAAGAGACGAGAAGCGAGAGCAAGAAAAATCCAACTGCTACCGCAATGGTGACTCTGGACAGCAGCAAGTCCAATCCGCGAGCCTTCTGGCGCCCGAACAAATGCTCAGCACCACCCGTAATGGCACCGGAAAGTCCAGCGCTCTTGCCCTTCTGCAGCAGTACGACGAGAATCATACCAAGCGAGAAAATAATCAACAAAACCTTAAAAGCCAAGTGCATCACTTACACCTCCTGCTACCCGTTGCTTGCGTGTTCGGTCAAAACACAGTACACTTATCATAGCATACCCGGCCTGAATTGACAACCATGCCAATGCGTCAGCGCTTACAAAAGCGCCAGACCCAATTAAAAAGACGGAAAGCAACCCGCCCGCCGCATAACCATTGCCATGCATGCGATACCTGCGTTTTGCTTCCCGCCTTGACCTTGCTTCTTACGCAATACCAATTGACTTTAAGTAATCCATGCTCATCTGAATGCTCTCGAACGGCGGACGCTCGCAGCGGTCCTGCTCGACGAGATAATACTCAATGCCGACCTCTTCGGCTACGCTGAAGATCGACGGATAGTCAATCGAGCCCTGACCGACCTCAGCGAAGAACTTGCGCTCATCCTTGGTCATGTCCTTCACGTGAATGATCGGACAGCGGCCCTTGTACTGCTGCAGATACGCTTTCGGATCAAGTCCGGCCTTCGCCACCCAGTACAGGTCCAGCTCCGCCACCATCAGCGACGGGTCGAGCGATGCATACAGCCGATCGAGCGCATAGTCGCCGTCCACCTTCTCAAATTCAAAGTCGTGGTTGTGATAGGCCAGCTGCAGGCCGTGCTTCTTCAGCTCCTCGCCGACCTTGCGGAACGTTTCTACCATCTCGATGAATTTCTCTTGATTGGTGAAGCGCTCCGTTTCCAGCCACGGGCAAATGACGTATTTCTGCCCAATCTCAAGCGAATACTCGATTTGCTTCTGCAGGCTGTCCTCATTTTCCAAGATCGTCATGGCTACATGGCTCGAAGGGGAAGAGATGCCAAGTCCGTCCATCACACTCTTCAATTCCTTCGCCGGCAGATCGCCATATCCGGCGAACTCGACCACCTTATACCCCATCTCGGCCACCTTCTTCAAGGTGCCCGTGAAATCCTTCGCGGTCTCATCCCGCAATGTATACATCTGCAATCCAACTGGAATCTTTGCCATACGCTTTTGCCTCTCCTTTCGCCTCGTCCCTGCAGGCTGTTCTGATGATGATATGCCCGCGAAAGTGAATGAAACTCCGAAGATGCTTCCTATTACTTTCGCAGAGCCTGACATTCTACCCGCGAAAGTGATGTGAAGCTCCGATATTTGCTCCTATTACTTTCGCGGGGCCCGACATTTTGCAAATTAGCATGTACAGACCCATTATGCCAAAAAAAGAGCAAGATTCCTATTCACGATTGTGCGGAATCCTTGCTCAATTTTGCCCTGCTTATTCGTTTCTATGCCAGATGGCGAACGAGTGGGAGAATCTGCTATGGCCCAACCCGCAAGCTTACTTCTTCAGATTGTAGAACGCGCTTTGGCCTGCGTATTGTGCGACGCTGCCAAGCTGGTCTTCAATGCGAAGCAGCTGGTTGTATTTAGCGACACGGTCTGTGCGGCTAGGCGCACCGGTTTTGATTTGACCGGCGTTCGTCGCCACTGCAATATCGGCAATCGTGGAGTCTTCGCTCTCGCCGGAACGGTGAGAGATAACCGCTGTATAGCCTGCGCGCTTCGCCATTTCGATTGCGTCGAACGTCTCAGTCAGCGTACCGATTTGGTTCACTTTGACCAAGATAGAATTGCCAATGCCCTTCTCAATGCCAGTAGACAGGCGCTTCGTATTCGTCACGAACAGATCGTCGCCGACGAGCTGTACTTTGCTGCCCAGCTTGTCGGTCAAGAGCTTCCAGCCTTCCCAATCGTCCTCGGCACAGCCGTCCTCGATTGTAATGATCGGGTATTTGTCTACCCAAGATGCAAGCAGATCTACGAATTCAGCGGAGGTAAAGGACTTGCCTTCGCCTTCCAGATGGTACTTGCCATCCTTGAAGAACTCTGTGGAGGCGATGTCCATGCCAAGGAATACATCCTCGCCAGGCTTGTAGCCAGCGCGCTCAATTGCGGAGATAATGACCTGAATCGCTTCCTCGTTGGAAGCCAGGTTCGGCGCGAAGCCGCCCTCGTCGCCTACAGCTGTGTTCAGGCCTTTTTCTTTCAGCACTGCCTTCAGGTTGTGGAAGATTTCTGCGCCGGTACGCAGCGCTTCACGGAAGGAAGCCGCGCCTACAGGCAGAACCATGAATTCCTGAACATCCACGTTGTTGTCGGCGTGCTCGCCGCCATTAACGATGTTCATCATTGGCACAGGCAGTGTCTTCGCATTGAAGCCGCCCAGATAAGAATAAAGGGTAACGCCCAGCGCTTCTGCAGCCGCACGCGCATTTGCCATGGATACGGCAAGAATTGCGTTGGCGCCCAGCTTGCCCTTGTTCTCTGTACCGTCAAGCTCGATCATCTTCTGGTCGATTGCCACTTGGTCAAGCGCGTCGAGACCGATCAGCTCAGGTGCAATGATTTCGTTCACATTTTCAACGGCTTTCAGTACGCCCTTGCCAAGATAGCGGGACTTGTCGCCGTCGCGCAGCTCCACCGCTTCATAAGCGCCAGTCGAAGCGCCGGAAGGCACGATGGCGCGGCCTACAGCGCCGGATTCCAAATATACTTCTACTTCTACAGTCGGGTTGCCGCGGGAATCAAGCACCTCGCGAGCGTAAATGTCCGCAATAATCGTCATCGTTCACGTCTCTCCTTTTTTTATCCTTTAATCAAATTAATGATTGACCGGTCATTTCCTCTGGCTGCGGCAGCTCCAACAGCTTGAGCAGCGTTGGCGCCACATCCGCCAGAATGCCGCCCTCCCGCAAGCTTACGCCTTCCTTCGTCACGATGCAAGGGACCGGGTTCGTCGTATGTGCCGTATGCGGGCCGCCATTCTCATCGCACATGATGTCGGCATTGCCGTGATCGGCAATGATCATGGCCACTCCGCCCTTCGCCAGCACAGCATCGACTACCTTGCCCAGACATTCATCCGTCGCTTCGATCGCCTTGATCGTCGGCTCCATCTTGCCGGAATGGCCTACCATATCCGGATTGGCGAAATTGAGAATAATGGCGTCATGCTTGTCGGCTTCGATTTCCTTCACCGCGGCCTCTGCCACCTCATACGCGCTCATCTCCGGCTTCAGGTCGTACGTCGCCACCTTAGGCGAATTAATCAGCACCCGCGTCTCGCCCGGAAGCTCCTTGTCGCGGCCGCCGCTGAAGAAGAAGGTGACGTGCGGGTACTTCTCGGTTTCTGCAATGCGCAGCTGCTTCTTGCCGTGCTGCACAAGCACCTCACCGAACGTGTTGTCGAGGTTTTTCGGCGAGTAGGCGACATAACCGCCAACAGTCTCGCTGAACAGGGTCATACAGACGAAATACAGGCCCTTCGGCGGGTTCTCGCCCCGCTCGAACGAACGGAAGTCGTCGTTCGTGAACACCTGCGACAGCTGGATCGCGCGGTCAGGTCGGAAGTTGAAGAAGATGACCGCATCATTCGACTCCACCAGTCCGACGGGCTTGCCGTCTTCATCCACCATCACGGTCGGCAGGACGAACTCGTCATAGACGGACTGCTCGTAGTTCTCAACAATGGCCTGCACCGGATCGCGGTGAGTCGGACCGTCTCCGTAGACCATCGCGCGGTACGACTTCTCGACACGATCCCAGCGCTTGTCGCGGTCCATCGCGTAATAGCGGCCTTGTACGGTCGCCACCTTGCCTACGCCGCTGTCCTTGATATACGCCTGCAGCCGCTCCATGTAATGCTTTGCGCTGTCAGGCGCCACGTCGCGGCCGTCCAGGAACGCATGCACGTACACATCCTTCAGTCCTTCGCGCTTCGCCAGATCAAGCAAGGCGAACAGATGGTCAATATGGCTGTGCACGCCGCCGTCTGAGAGCAATCCATAAAGATGCAGCTTCGTGCCGTTCTCCTTGGCGTGGCGCACCGCCTTCCGCAAGGTTTCGTTCTCGTAGAAGTCCCCTTCGCGAATCGACTTGTGAATGCGGGTCAAATCCTGATACACGATGCGGCCCGCGCCGATGTTCAGATGGCCGACCTCAGAGTTGCCCATCTGACCTTCCGGCAGGCCGACTGCCTCGCCGCACGCCGTCAGCTGCGTATGCGGGTATTGCGTCCAATAACGGTCGAAGTTCGGCTTGTTGGCCTGCGCTACTGCGTTGCACGTATCGTCTTCACGCAAGCCGAAGCCGTCCAGGATGATTAAAGCTACCGGTTTTGGTACGCTCATCTTAGCGCGCCCCCTCAACAAGCTGAATGTAGGAATTCGGCTCGAGGCTCGCTCCGCCTACCAACGCCCCGTCGATATCGGATTGGCTCATGAATTCCTTCACATTTGCCGGCTTCACGCTGCCGCCATATTGGATGCGGACCGCCTGCGCGGTGCTGTCGCCGAACTTGGCAGCGACTTGCTCGCGTATGTAGCCGATCACCTCATTCGCATCCTCAGCCGTGCTGGACTTGCCTGTGCCAATCGCCCAGATCGGCTCATAAGCGATAACAACCTTCGCCGCCTGCTCAGCCGTAAGGCCTTCCAACGCCGCGTCCGTCTGCACCTTGCACACTTCCTTCGTCCGTCCGGCTTCGCGCTCTTCCAGCTTCTCGCCAACGCAGACGATCGGAATCAAATCGTACTGGAACGCCGCCTTCGTCTTCTTGTTCACCGTCTCATCCGTTTCCGCGAAGTAAGCGCGGCGTTCGGAATGGCCGATGATGACATATTTGACGCCGAGATCCTGCAGCATCACGCCGCTGATTTCCCCCGTGAAGGCGCCGCTTTCTTCCCAGTGGAAGTTCTGCGCGCCTACCCGGATCGTCGTGCCCTTGACAGCTTCCACCAGCGCCGGGAGCGCAGTGAACGGCGCACAGATGACGCTTTCCACGCCGCCGACCTCTGCCTTGCCCTTGACAGCCTCGACGAAAGCTGTCGCTTCGGCGGCTGTCTTGAACATTTTCCAATTTCCTGCAATAATCGGTGTTCTCACGTTCCTGCCCACTCCTCTCTTACTTGTCGTTCAATGCGACTACGCCCGGCAGCGCTTTGCCTTCCATGAACTCCAGCGATGCGCCGCCGCCCGTGGAGATATGATCCATCTTGTCGCCCATCTCGAACTTTTCGACTGCCGCTGCGGAATCGCCGCCGCCGATTACCGTATATGCCGGTGTCGTCGCGCAAGCTTCCGCTACAGCACGCGTGCCGTTAGAGAATGGCGCCATCTCGAACACGCCCATCGGACCGTTCCAAACGACCAGCTTCGACTCGTGAATCGTCTTCGCATAGATTTCCCGCGTCTTCGGACCGATGTCCACGCCTTCCCAATCCGACGGAATGGCAGTCACATCGACGACTTTGGTGTTGGCATCCACACTGAAATCGTCTGTCACGACGATATCTTGCGGAAGCATGAAGTTGACACCCTTCTCTTTCGCTTTCTGAATAAAGCTCAGCGCCAGATCCAGCTTCTCGTTATCTACCAGCGATTTGCCGATCTCGTATCCTTGCGCCTTGAAGAAGGTGTAGGAGAGGCCGCCGCCGATAATAATATTGTCTGCAATGTTCAGCAGGTTCTCGATAACGCCAATCTTGTCCTTGACCTTCGCACCGCCTACGATGGCTGTAAACGGACGGTCCGGGTTAGACAGCGCCTTGCCCAGCACTTCGAGCTCCTTCTCCATCAAGAGACCCGATACCGCCAGCAAGTGATGGGCGATTCCTTCTGTAGACGCATGCGCGCGGTGAGCGGCTCCGAATGCATCGTTCACATACAGGTCTGCCAGCTCAGCGAACGCCTTCGCCAATTCCGGATCGTTCTTCTCTTCGCCTGGATAGAAGCGAACATTCTCCAGCAAGAGCACGTCGCCTTCATTCAGCTGAGTTACCAATTGCTTCACATTCTCGCCAATGGCTTCATCAGCCTTTTGCACCGGCTTGCCGAGCAGCTCGGACAAGCGTGCGGCCGCTTGCGTCAGACGCAGCTCCTCCACCACTTCGCCGTTCGGGCGTCCCATATGGCTTGCGAGAATCACCTTGGCGCCGCGCTCGATCAAATATTGAATCGTCGGCAAGGTTTCGCGAATCCGCGTATCGTCGGTAATTTTTCCGTCCTGCTGCGGCACGTTGAAATCCACGCGCACGAAAACTCGTTTCCCTTGTACTTCTACATCACGGACGCTTTTCTTGTTCATGACGGTATCCTCCTTCATTCTTTCACACTTGTGATCTCGCGGGTTCCCTATAATCAGGGAAAGAGGAGAATTGCTTCTCCTCTTGGTTCCCTTATTGATTTTTTTCAGTCTTACAGACCTTTGCTTGCGATGTAGGAAGCGAGATCCACAACGCGGTTGGAGTAACCCCACTCATTGTCGTACCAGGAAACAACCTTCACCATGTTGTCGCCTACAACCATTGTGGACAGGGCGTCAATCGTGGAGGAAGCCGGATCGCCATTGTAGTCGCTCGAAACAAGCGGCTCCTCGGAATAGTTCATGATGCCCTTCAGCGCGCCTTCGGAAGCTTCTTTCAGCGCAGCATTGACTTGATCTACAGTTACGTTCTGGCTCAGTTCTACAACGAGGTCCGTTACGGATACGTTCGGTGTAGGAACACGCATAGCCATACCGTTCAGCTTGCCCTTCAGTTCAGGCAACACGAGAGAAACAGCTTTCGCTGCGCCTGTTGTGGAAGGAATGATGTTCTCTGCAGCAGCACGCGCGCGGCGAGCGTCCTTATGAGGCACGTCCAGAACGGACTGGTCATTCGTGTAAGAGTGAACTGTAGTCATCATGCCCTTTACGATGCCGAACTTGTCATTCAATACTTTCGCGAATGGCGCCAAGCAGTTCGTTGTACAAGACGCGTTGGAGATGACCGTATGGCTTGCCGGATCGTACTTGTCTTCGTTTACACCCATAACGATCGTGATATCTTCGTTCGTTGCCGGAGCGGAGATAATAACCTTCTTCGCGCCGCCTTTCAGATGCGCTTCCGCCTTTTCCTTCGCAGTAAAGATACCTGTGGATTCTACTACGATCTCAGCGCCAGCCTCACCCCAAGGCAGGTTTCCAGGATCGCGCTCGGCGAATACTTTCACCAGCTTGCCATTTACCTGCAGACCGCCTTCTGCAACTTCTACCGTTGCGTCAAGTCTGCCGTGAGTCGTGTCGTATTTGAGCAAGTGAGCAAGCATCTTCACGTCTGTCAGATCGTTAACCGCCACCACTTCTACTTCCGGATTGTTCAGAGCAGCACGGAACACGTTGCGTCCGATACGTCCAAATCCATTAATGCCAATTTTAACCATGTTAATGTCCTCCTTAAAAAAATTATGTTTGCGTTTATCTCAAAACGGTGCATAAGCTCCGTTATGAAAACATTAAGATAAGTAATGCAGAATTTGCTCTGCTGCGGCCTCGTCCGTAACCAGTATATCCTCATGGCCGAATCGCAAGACAGCCGCTATCGCTTCGCCCTTGCTCTTGCCGCCGGCCACGCCGATGACCAGCTCCGTCTTGTAGATGTCCTCCAATCGGAGACCGACGGTTGGAATGTTGTGGACTACATGCCCTTTATGATCGAAGTAATAGCCGAATGCTTCGGCCAGCGCCCCTTCCCGGGCCAGGCTTTCCTTCATGGCGGAATCCACATTGCGCCGCGTCGCCATCACCATAGCGTCTCCGATGCCGTGCACCACGATGCGGGCCTTGCGGATTATCGCAATCAGCTCGCGGATATTCGGCTCCTGTATCAAAGATTGGTACGCGTCCTCGCTCAGATGGTCAGGCACATGCAGCAGCCGGTATTGGCCGCCGGTTCGCTTCGCCATCGTTGAGGCAATGGAATTCGCCTGCAGCTCGACATTCTCGCCAAGCCCGCCGCGCGCCGGCAAAAACCACGTGCCGCGAAACGCCGACGAAGCCGTTAAGCATTCAGCGATTTCCGCCATCGTCGAACCGCCTGCTACCGCAATCACATCCTGCGGCTGGACAACCTCGCGCAGCGCCGCAGCACCCGCTCGTCCCAGCTCCTTCTTCGCCAAGATCGACTCGTCCGAGTCTCCAGGGACTATGATCACTTGCTTCAATCCGAAATGACAGCGAATCCGCTCAGCCAGATCAGTCAGGCCGAACAGCTGGCGAATATACGGCTCCAGTCCCTCTAGCAGCTCCTCGCCCGCTGCTGTAATATGCATGCCGGTGCTGTTCGTATCGAGCAGCCCCTGCTGCTTGAGGATATCGACCTCGCTGCGCAGCACCCGCTCCGTCATATGTACGGACTGGGCTAATGTCCTTCTTCCTATGCTGCCGCTAAGCTTGATATGATGGAGAATCGTATACCGCTTCTTCATGACGTCCATCAGCTCGGGAAGAAGCTGCTTCTGCAATTCCAGCAAACTGCTCAAATTTCTCCCACCCCAATCCGAACATGGCGCCATGAGATTTATCGGGGAGCTCGCGTCACTGCTGGACATTATATGTCCCAGACCAACATTTTTCGTCCCACCCTCGACAATCTTTATTCTATTGGATTTATTGCCAAATTGCAAGCGACAGAATGCCCCTTGCTTTTTTCCCCGAGATCGCCTATAATTAGTTTCGCTGTCTCCTCTACGAACTAGTATGCGCTCGTGGTCCAATGGATATGACGCAGGCCTCCGGAGCCTGAGATCGAGGTTCGATCCCTCGCGAGCGCGTTTCTCTACATGTTGCCGCCACAATGAAGGTGCACTGGTAGTCCGGTAGAACGACTGCATTTTTTTTGATTCTAGTTTGACCTTTCTTGACCTTTGGTATTGAAATCAGGTATAATAAAATACGTAAAGGCTTTTGAATATACAGGAACAGGTAAAGGAGGAAAGCCTCATGAGTTTTGTGCCTTATGTCGTCGAACAAACCAACCGCGGAGAGCGTTCCTATGACATTTACTCCCGGTTGCTCAAGGATCGGATCATTCTGCTCGGCACACCTGTCAACGATCAGGTGGCCAATGCGATTATTGCGCAAATGCTGTTTCTGACTGCGGATGATCCCGAGAAAGACATTCACTTGTACATCAACAGCCCCGGCGGATCGATCACGGCCGGTATGGCGATTTTTGACACGATGCAGTTCATTAAGCCGGACGTCTCCACGATTTGTGTGGGCATGGCCGCTTCCATGGGGGCCTTCCTGCTCGCAGCCGGCGCCAAGGGCAAGCGCTTTGCCCTGCCGAACAGCGAGGTTATGATCCACCAGCCGCTCGGCGGCGCAGAGGGCCAGGCTTCGGACATCGAGATCCGCGCGAAGCGCATCCTGAAGATGCGCGACAAGCTGAATCAGATCCTGTCTGAACGTACCGGCCAGCCGCTGGAGCGCATCGAGAAGGACACGGATCGCGATTACTTCATGAGCGCTGCCGAAGCAGCCGATTATGGACTGATCGACAAGGTCATCACGAAAACAAGCGAAGCGTAAGCCGGCACGTCTGCTGAGCACGCTAAGACTGCGCGATAAGGCTGCCCATCGGCACCTCATGTCTGGCGGATTGAACGGAGAGAATCGAACGATTCTCCCGGAAGCCGCGATATGGGCCAGGGGCGGCCTTTTTGCTTTGGAAGGCCTGACTGCTTTCACCGCTTTCTTACTTGCCGCTCGCCGTTGCCCACCACATCGCCTTAACACCACACACCGTCGCCCAATCCCTTCATGCCGTCCGTCTGCACCTCCTCCTATTGATGCTTTGCCCCACCACATTCGCCTGAGCATCTCGAACCGTCGCCGCCGTCCCCTTATATCTTCCGCTGTCCCCCTCTATCAATTGCCTCCTCCTCATGCCATTTTGCCCGAGCACCACACACCGACTCCACATCCCTTCTGACCCTCCGTCTGCACCGCCTGATATCGACACTCCGCTCGCACCCTCCGCCTGCACATCTACTCTACGTTGAAAGGTTGCTTCTCCCCGCCTTTCCTGCAAACTGCCGCAAGTAGAACCAAGTGTCGAAATAGCGGAATAAATTGGTCTTCAAACAGCAGGATCGGATGGATCGTATGAATGAAGACCAAAATTTGGACCTATCCCCGTTCGCATACCCGAATGAAACAAATCCCCATGCGGATACGACCAAAAAATTCCGCTAATCATCGGCCAAAATGAGTTATACGGCGCCATAAGAACAGTAATTCCCGTTATCCGTGCACCACCCCCCATGAAACCTGACTTCAAGGAATCTAGCGCCAGCTCCCACCGACACCCACCAGCCCCGCCGCCCATACTCCGAATAAAAAAACATGGTCAATAGTGGGAGAACCGTTTTTTTTGACGGGGTCATTGCCTCTAAAGCCGCCACGTTCTCCCGGCTATCTCCATCGTAATACGCCCATAAAAATAAGGCCAACCAGAACCTGGTTGACCTTATAATGCGAAACCCGGCTCCCTGCTGACACATTCGATCAGCAAGGATACCGGATTTTTTTGACATAAGGAGAACAGGGAATATAATGCCCTGTCTTTACTCCTTCCGCAGCGGGTACATAACGAGACTGATCGGGAAAGCAGACCCCGCCGGCGGGATAAATTCCACTTCAAGCGAGCGTTCCTCGCCAGTTGTGCGGTGCAGCAGAAGCACACCGTCATAGGCGGTCAGCGTGCCGCTTTGCGGCGCAAGCACCATTTTGCCGTTAATCTTGAAGACGCCCTTGAACAAGCCGCCTCTTGCCACGATGCCCAGCGCCATTTCGCCCGGGTTGTCGATGTGCACCTTGTAAGTGACGCCATAGTTGCCTTTGTTCGTGACCGACTCGCCCCGGAACACATCATAGCCCTGCACGTAAGGATCGGTCGTGCCATCGGCAATCAGCATATGGTGAGGCTCCCGCATGGTCGCCGCGTTAACCCGTTTGATGACATCCGATTGCACGAAGGTGCCGCGCACATGTCCGTTGTAAGGCAGTTCTCGTCCTCGCTGCACAACTTCATTCAAGCCGTCTGAGCGATGAGAGGCCACGACACTCACCTGAAGCCGACCATCCGTCTCGACATCATAAATCATATTGATACCCTGATAAGGATACATCGTCGGCATTTGCATAAATAACCGAGTCTCCCCAGGAGGGACAGTCACCGTCTTGTTGAACGGGTCTCGCAACAGGAAATCAACCGCAGCCTGATAGCCAATCAAATGCGCATACAGGTTCGGATATACCTCGCCTTTGTTCGTCGCTCTCAGCGTAACCGGATCACGGCCGGGATTAGTCAGCATGACAGCGACCGTGATCGGCTCATCCGTACCGTTCAGGTGATGCGCATAAATGCGCGCTTTGCCCTGGATCGTGTCGCGATACAGGACGCCTTCCTCCGTAATCGTCTCCGGGCTGTCGCTGACCAGCAGCTTGCGATCTTCTACCGGGAGAGTCTCCCCGTCAACACGAGGCATCCGACTCACATAACTGCGGAGCGCTCCGCTCATCGGAACGATCGAACCGATTTTTCCGTAATAGAATGGATATTCTTCCTCCGTTAAGTAAGGAATATCGTCTATTTTCAGCTTGCGGGTGTAAGGGGGACTCACATTCCCTTGGGAATCGGTCACCCGCAGGGTAACTTCATATTCACCGGGCCGGAAATAGGCGGCCTGCTTGCCTGACCATTCATACTTGACGAGTCCGTCGCCGTCAGCATCATAGCTGAGATCCACGGTTTCGACAGGCTCTCCCAATCGGTAGCTGGGCTTGGTGAACGCGAACTTGGCAGTAGGCAGGGAATTGCCAGTTTGCGTATTGTAGATGGAACCCGGCAAACGCAGAAAGGTCACTTCTATCTTGCGGATATTGCTGTCATAGCTGTACTGAGCACCGATCAAATCACAAATCCAGGACATCTGCACCAGCAGCGTGCCTTCCTTGATTGCGGCCACCGAATCCCATGGCAGAAACGCGCCGTTCAAGTAAGCAGTCCCGGCCTTCTGATCCAGCAAAACCGTACTTCCGCCGGGAAGCTGCATCTCAATTGTTTGCGTAGCTTCATGCCAGATGACCGGAAACCCGAAGGAATCGCCCAGAAACTTGGCGGGCAGGAAAGTCCGGCCATCAATCGAGGTAGCAGGATATGCCAGATCAACCGGCTCTCCATTCAACAACGCCTGCTTGCTGTCCAGATATAGGGCAACCTGTACCGTAGTGCCCCCCACGCTATTATTAGGCGATCCTGCTGCCGCGGCCGGCAATATGCCAAGCGCACTCATCATCAGAACGGCTGCCAGTACAGCCGCTATATTCCTCTTCCAACTCCAGCTCATTCATGCTATCCCCTTTTTTCGCGTATAGTGCTTTGTTTTATTCTCCCTATTTATTCTCGTCAGACACACGAAAGCTTAAAACGAATATTGTACCGTAACAGTCGTGCTGATCGTAAGCTGACCAGCTGAAATCGGGGTAGACACCGCTTGCTCCGTCGTCAGCTCCACCATCTTCCGCGCAGGGAACAGCCCGTTGTCAGGCATGCTCACTTGCCCTTGCGAAACGTGAAGCACCTGCTGAACGGTGCGATTCTCGGTCTTGGCGATTGCCTCGGCCTTCGCACGCGCATTCGCCATCGCCTTAGCCAGCACGTCGATTTCATATTGTTCGGATTTCTCTGTGCCGAAGCGTATGCCGTTAATCTGGTTGACCCCGGCCCGGGAAGCCGCGTCGAGCAGCGGACCAATCGTTTCCAGATCCCGATAAGATACTTGAATCGCGTGCGTCACCGCATAACCGGTCACTTTAGGCCCCTGCTTGTCTGAATAGTCGAATTCCGGATTGACGTGGAAACCCGTAGTCTGCACATCTTTGGGATCAAGCTTGTACGTTTCGAACAGAACCTTCTCAAGCTCCTGGAAGGCTTCGGCATTCTCCGATTGCGCGGCCTGCGCGGTCGCGGCGCGGGTTTGGATACCTAGCTGCACATACGCGATATCCGGCGCAATCTCCATGGAGCCTTGGCCAGTGACGGTAATCGTACGCTCTGTCCCGACTCCTCCATCTGCAGCTGCTGCCGGTCGTGATTTCAACCATTCGCCCCCTTGCATGAAAGGGGAAGCCGCCAGCAAACAAGCCGCTACAGCAACAGCAAGCCCAGCTTTCCTCCATGCTGTCATTTTTCCTGCTCACTCTCCTGTCTAGTGAAATAATTGAATTACACAATTAGACGCCCACTACTAGCAAAAGTTGCACGAAATCCGCCCCATAAAATCGCCTAGTCAATCAGCCCGCTTCCCTCCAGCGTGACCTGCACGTCCGCACGAATGCCTGCATCGGGATAAGCGGCCTTCCAGTCCTCCCACTCCTGTTCGTCCGCATGCATGGCCCGGTAACGCAAGCCGAACCCTACAGGATCCATACCCTGCTGCTGCGCTTCCTTCAGAATGCGCTCCAGCTGCTCGCTGAACGTGCGGTTGATCCGATCCTGAAGCCGCCGCCAGAGACAGCAGGCCGGGCATATGGCCTACATGCGTCACAGCCTCGCGAATGGCGTCCCAGGACAAATATGTGTTCGTGACACCCTTGAACATAATGAACATAATGATAGGAAAGTTCAGAACAATGATGATCTCGAGCGCTCCTGCTTCCCTTCAGGCAGCGGCTTCTCCTTGGTGAACAGCTTCAAGTACGGCTGTCCGTAGGAGCGAAGGTTGCACATATAGTAAAGCAAGCCGATAAACCCGATCATGACGCCCAACAGCCCAAACAAAAAAGTGGCCATCAGGATCAACCCATACTTCACCACCCGAATAGCGGAACTCATTTCATTTAACGGGATGATGAAATCAGGTTCGAATCCAGGCTCTCGGTTAACGTATCCTTTGGCCCCAGAACCGTCTTTTCTACCTTGGCTTCCCCGACAGGAGAAGCCTCCTTCTTCCGCAGCTCGCAGGCGAACACCTGGCCGTCCAGACAGCAAATCACTTGCCCGCTGAGCATCGCTTGCGCCGCCTGTTGAACGTCCCGATCCTGCAGCGGTCGGCCAAGCGCCGCCAAGTACTGGGCATAGATTGCCTTGTTTTCGTAATACGGCTTGACGAGTCGCTCCGGAATGAGCTTGCTGTCCACAATAGACTCCAGATAGGCAAGCATAAGCTCGCTGTTGTCCTGCTTCACGGATTGGCTCCGGTAATCGGCCATGCCGCCGAACTGCTCCTGCAATACCCGCCAAACCGCTGGCTCTTTCTGGCCTGATTGCTCTCGCTTCATGACACTTTCCTCCGACACTGGAAGTCCTTTCTATCGTGTGCGAAAACCCGAGTCTTTAAACGAAAACATTTGTCGCCTGCCGAATCACACGCAAACTGATCTCCAGCATGGACCCATCCCGGAAGTGGACAAAGGGCTTTGCTGGAAAGGGCGTATGAATGCCAACCTGCGCGAATATATATGAGCGATAGGGAGTTTCTGGATCGGAGGGCACAAGCTCATGCAAATTCATGTGATTCAACCAGGACAGTCATTGTGGGGCATTGCGCAGGCATACGGAACAACGGTCGAGGAGATCGTGCGCGCCAACGCATTGCCCAATGCTGGCCAGCTAGTAGTTGGCCAAGCATTGGTCATACCGATTAACGGCCAATATTATTGGGTGCAGCCAGGGGATAGCCTGTACACAATCGCCGCGCGTTTCGGGCTGTCAGTGCAGCGCCTGGCGAGCGTGAACCAACTGAACCTGAATATGCCGCTGCAGGTGGGGGTGCGTCTGTATATCCCCCCTCAGCCGAAGGTTCCAACAGAAGCGAACGCATATATCGAGCCGCGGGGTGAAAGTGTTTCTCCGGAGCTGCTTCAGGCTGCACAAGAAGCCGCGCCATATCTCACTTATCTGGCTCCGTTCAGCTTCCAGATACAGCGGGATGGCACGCTCGATCCCCCGCCGCTGGAGTCCTTGCCGGCAGTTGCCGAGCAGCATGGCGTGACGTTAATGATGGTCGTCACCAACCTGGAAAACGAGCAGTTCAGCGATGAGCTGGGCCGCATTATCCTGAACGACGAAGCGGTCCAGACCCGGCTGCTGGACAATATTCTGGACGCGGCCGCGCGTTACGGATTTCGCGATATTCACTTTGACCTCGAATTTTTGCGTCCGGCTGACCGTGAAGCATATAACCGCTTCTTGCGCAGGGCAGCTGCGCGAATTCACGAACAAGGCTATCTGATTTCGACCGCCTTGGCGCCGAAAACCAGCGCAACGCAGGCGGGCGCCTGGTACGAGGCTCATGACTACCGCGCTCATGGCGAAATCGTAGACTTCGTCGTCATCATGACTTATGAGTGGGGGTACAGCGGCGGACCGCCAATGCCGGTATCGCCGATCGGACCCGTTCGGCAGGTGCTGGAGTACGCCCTTACCGAAATGCCGGGCTCCAAGATCATGATGGGCCAGAACCTGTACGGCTACGATTGGACCTTGCCCTTTGTTCCCGGCGGCGAATATGCCAGAGCGCTGAGTCCGCAGGCTGCCATAGCGCTGGCCGCCCGCGAGAATGCCGCCATCCAATATGACTGGCAGGCGCAGGCGCCGCATTTCGATTACGTGGATGACGAGGGGGCAAGCCACAAGGTCTGGTTCGAGGATGCCCGCTCCATTCAGGCCAAATTCAATCTCATGAAGGAGCTGGGCTTGCGGGGGATCAGCTACTGGAAGCTCGGCCTGCCGTTCCCGCAAAACTGGCTGCTGCTGGACAGCAATTTCACCATCGTCAAAAACCCGGCGGGATAACGCCGGGCCTCCTCGTCGGCAGCCTGCCAGATTGCCGCTTACCGGATCGCAAAGGTCTGAGCATGACAAAGAAACCGAATCCTCCGCGCGGTCCTGCCGGAACAGGACGTCCGCCGCGGCACAAGGTGCTTTCGGCGCTCTGCCGCGGATTGGCGAAGGATTCGGTTTCTTACGGAAGACTGCCGCCACCCGTTGCATGGCAGTCTTCCCTCCACAAGGGAGTCAAATTAAGAAGTGGAACAGCTCCGGGTTCTTGTTCAGCTCCAAATACTGAATCCCTTCGCGCTCCATCCGGGCCAACAGCGGCTCGTAGTCCTCCCTGGCGCGCAGCTCGATGCCTACAAGCGCCGGCCCGTTCTCCTTGCTCGTCTTCTTCGTATACTCGAAGCGCGTGATGTCATCGCCTGGCCCAAGCACCTTGTCGAGAAATTCCCGCAAAGCCCCGCTGCGCTGCGGGAAGTTAATAATAAAGTAATGCTGCAGGCCTTCATAAATCAGCGAGCGATCCTTGATTTCCTGCATGCGGCTAATGTCATTGTTGCCCCCGCTAATGAGGCATACTACATTTTTGCCGCGGATTTCCTCCTGCAAGAAGTCCAGCGCAGCCACAGGAAGGGCTCCGGCCGGCTCGACGACAATGGCATTCAGATTGTACATATCCAGGATCGCCGTGCACACCTTGCCCTCAGGCACTGTCAAGACATCGTCCAGCACCTCGCGGCAGATATCCAACGTTCGCTCGCCCACCTGCTTGACTGCAGCTCCGTCTACGAACTTGTCGATGGACTCCAGCACAACACGCTCCCCCGAGTCCAGAGAACGCCGCATAGCCGGCGCTCCTTCCGGCTCCACGCCAATAATGCGGGTATGCGGGCTAATCCGCTTCACATACGAGCCGACACCCGCCGCCAAGCCGCCGCCGCCTACAGCCAGAATCAGCACATCGAGCGGCTCCTTCATCTGATTCAGAATTTCCAGTCCTACCGTTCCTTGCCCGATAATGGTCCGCTCGTCATCGAACGGGTGGATGAACACCTTGCCCTGCTGCTCGGCATAAGACGTCGCTTCCCGGTACGAATCGTCGAACGTATCGCCCACAAGCTGCACCTCAACTGCTTCCCCGCCGAAGAAGCGTACCTGATTCACCTTTTGGCGCGGCGTTGTCGCCGGCATGAAGATCGTGCCCTTCACGTCCATATCCTTGCAAGCATAAGCCACGCCCTGTGCATGATTGCCAGCACTGGCGCACACCACCCCGTTGGCCAGCTCCTTCTCTGTCAGCGTCTGCATAAAGTGATAGGCGCCGCGAATCTTGAAGGACCGCACCACCTGCAAATCCTCCCGCTTCAGGAACATCTGGCAGCCATACTTTTGCGACAACCCTTCGTTGCGCAGCAGCGGCGTCCGATCTACCGCCTTCTGCAGCAGGCGGTCCGCCTGCAGAATGTCTTCAACCTGAATCAATGCCAACTTCACCCGCTCCTTACCGACATAGCATCCCGAGCGCACACCCCCGCGTCGTTTCCGGCCGTCCGGGAAGCGCCCTTCCTCCGCCATGCTGTTTCTGTCTAGTGTATCCGTTTCATGGAATATGGAGCCACTATAGAGGGTAAGCCGGCTTTTGTCAACCTTCCGCCTGCTCTGTCCCGGTGAAAGCTTCGAAGCCGCGCGCCAAGCACGGCGGCACATGCAGAGCGCTCGCTAACGGATCATCCGCAGCTGCTTATGCCTTCTCCTCGCACAGTTCCCTGAAATTGCAGCCTGCGCATACCGCTCGGCTCGGGCGGCTCGCGAAAGCCTCCTTCGGCTTCGGCGCATTGCGCTCCGGATCGGCGAGACAAGCCTTCATAGCGGCCATGCTGCGGCTCATCGCCTCACGCACCCGTTCCATGTCCGCCTGGTCGGCGTAGACGGTCTTCGTCTCGCCGGTGAGCAGATATTCCACGCGCAGCTCCAGCTGCTCGGGCGGTATGCCTGCTTGCTCTCCGAGATAGATGGCATACAGGATTAGCTGCTCCTCATTCTTCTCATCCTCCATGCCCGTCTTCCAGTCCACCATGATCCACGGACGCTCGCGGGAGCGATCCTCCAACAGGGCGTCCATCTTCACATATACCGGCGTTCCCTCCACCTCGAACGTTCGCAGCTGCTCTACCTCCGCAATGCGCATCGACGGGCTTGCCGTTAGCTCCCGCCACGTCAGACTGCGAAGCAGGCCATCGACACAGACGCGCAGGCGGCGCTTGATTTTCTCCACCCGATCTTGAGGCAGCTCCCCTATGTAGTACATCTCATGCAGCATGGTGCTCTTCTTCGGCGCCCGCTTCCAGCGAGGCACATCCCGCGAATCGAGAAATGCCTGATTCAGCCGACGCCGCAAGCGCTCCACCAGCTCGTCTGCCGCCGCGTCGCCGGCTTGCTCCTCCCATCTCTGGAGCAGATGCTCTGCTATCTGATGCAGCTCATCCCCCATCACCAAGTACAGGTTAGCCAGCTGCTTCAGCCGATAGGCAGCTTGCGCCTCTTCCGACGCTTCGCGCTGCCATCCATTGTGGGAGGCATAATAATGATAGTAATATTTGCGTGGACATTCCCGAAACAGCTGATCCCTCGACTGTGACCAGGACCATTCCGGAAACGGCCGAACCACGAAAGCCATTTTGCATCGCTCCTGTCGTATCCTTGCTATCCGGATACTTCGCTGCGTCTTCATTTTCACCACTAACGGCTCGGATGAAGGAACATCTCCTGGCGCATACCCATCGGGCGTCCTCATTCGGAGCAGGAGGACTTCCAGGTGCGCTGCTGGATATATTGCTTTCCCCACTCGTCCAGTTGGTTTAATATGGATTTCAGCGACATTCCAAACTCACTCATTTCATAGACGACTTTGGGCGGCACTTGATTGTAAACTGTTCGAATGATGATGCCGGCCTCCTCCAACTCTCGAAGCTGCTGCGTTAACATTTTTTGTGTAATATCAGGAATATTCCTTTTTAATTCGCTCGTTCGTTTGGGGCCGGTCCCACAGTTCAAATGACATAAGATCAGCAACTTCCATTTGCCTCCTATGACCTCCAGCGTCGCTTCGGCAGGAATGTTAAAAGTCCTTATATTTTGCATTTCCATGGAATAACCCCCTTACTTATACTTTCAATAGGTACTTTTCGGTGCCTTTCTCACTTTAAAGTTCCTATAGTACAAAAAAGTACGTTCTTCCCATTAATTATGTCTTATCAGATAATTTTATCGTACCTCGCTTGAGGTGAAAAGTAAAAAGAATGGAAGGTGACGACTATGAGAGTCTTGACCGTTGTTTCACACCCTAGGGTGCAATCCTTAACCTTTTCTGTTGCAGAAAGATTCACACAGGGACTCGCCGATGGCGGACATGAGTCGGAAGTGCTGGATCTGCATCGCAGCGGGTTTAATCCGGTATTGTGGGAGGCGGATGAACCCGAATCATCTTCTGCTCGCAAGATCTACTCGCCCGAGGTGGAGGCGGAGATCGGACGTATGATGAAACACGATGCTCTCGTCTATATTTTCCCGGTATGGTGGCACAGTTTCCCAGCCATGCTAAAAGGATATATTGACCGTGTGTGGAACAACGGATTCGCGTACGGCGCGAACAAACTGCCTCATAAAAAAGTACTGTGGATTGGATTGGCTTCGGCTCCGAAAGTACATTATGAGAAGTACAAGTACGACAAGATGATGAGCCATCACCTAAACATCGGAATTGCCGGATTCTGCGGTATCTCGAACAGCAAGGTTGAAATATTGTATGACACTTTGGATTCCAATCCGGAAACTTTCGAAAAACTTCTGGCGCAAGCGTATCATCTCGGACTATACTACGACCATGATATAAAGTCGATAGCTCAATAATTCACTTTTCGTGAAGCCATTCGAACATGGCTTCATTTTTATTACATACTTTAGCCGGCTAAGTGCGTGAAACGCGCGAAACAAACTCGTCTCCGCCTCACCCGCTTCCCGTGGCTCGTCGCACGCAGGCAGAAGCCCTGATCGCAGCTGTAAATGAAAAATACCTGCCCCGCGCATGCAAGCTGCAGGCGGTGCGCTTCCTTGGCGCCTCCTGCACGAGATCACTTGCATGACGGAACAGGCTTCCATCAAGACTTGCCTATTCATTTACGATTTGCTTGCCCCGGGAACTACTGCCCTGCCTTCGGATCGAACGAGCTCTTGAGCGAGACGATTCGATTGAAGACAAGCTGCTCGTCGGCGGTCATTTTCGGATCAACATTGAAATAGCCATGGCGGAAAAATTGGAATTTATCCTGCGCCCTCGCTGATTTCATATTCGGCTCGACGAAGCCCTGCAGCACTTGCAAGGAATTCGGGTTAAGCTGCTTGAGGAAATCATCCCCGGTCTCCTCCGCGTCCGGCTGCTCTTCCGTTTCCTCCGCCAGCAGCGGCTCGAACAGCCGGAAGCTGGCAGGAACCGCATGGGAAGCCTCCACCCAGTGCAGCGTCCCCTTCACCTTGCGGCCGGCAAACCCGGTCCCGCTCTTCGTTTCCGGATCATAGGTGCAGCGCAGCTCTACCACTTGACCGTCTGCGTCCTTGATGACTTCCTCACATTTAATGAAGTACGCATGCTTCAGACGCACCTCATTGCCGGGGAACAGCCGGAAGTACTTCTTCGGCGGGTCTTCCATGAAATCATCCTGTTCGATGTAGATTTCACGGGAGAACGGAATTTGACGGACGCCCATCTCGGGCACCTCCGGATTCACTTCCGCTTCCAGCCACTCGACCTGCCCTTCGGGATAGTTCGTAATGACAACCTTCAACGGCTGCAGCACCGCCATCGTCCGGGGCGCCTTCAGCTTCAGATCCTCGCGGATAAAATGATCCAGCATCCGGTCATCCACCAGGCTGTTGCTGCGCGCCACGCCGATCTCGCGGGCGAATGCGCGGATCGCTTCCGGCGTATATCCCTTGCGGCGCAAGCCCGAGATAGTTGGCATCCGCGGATCGTCCCACCCATCGACGATCCCCTCGTCGACGAACCGCTTCAGCTTGCGCTTGCTCATGACCGTATTCGTCATGTTGAGCCGGGCAAATTCATACTGCCTCGGACGGCTTGGCATCTCGCATTGCTCCACCACCCAGTCGTACAGCGGCCGGTGATCCTCAAATTCCAGCGTACACAGCGAGTGCGTCACGCCTTCTATTGCATCGCTAAGCGGATGCGCAAAGTCGTACATCGGATAGATGCACCAGCGGTCGCCTGTATTGTGATGCTCAGCATGGGAGATGCGATACAGGACCGGGTCGCGCATATTCAAATTCGGGGAAGCCATATCGATCTTGGCCCGCAGCACCTTGGAGCCGTTCGGGAACTCCCCGTTCTTCATTCGTTCAAACAAATCCGCATTTTCCTCGACCGAGCGATTCCGGTAAGGACTCTCTTGCCCGGGCTCCGTCAAGGTTCCGCGCGACGCGCGGATCTCATCCGGACTCAAATCGCAGACATAGGCCTTGCCCTTGCGGATCAACAATTGTGCCCGCTCATACAGCTCGTCGAAATAGTTGGAGGCATAATGCAGCTCGTCCCAGTCAAATCCGAGCCAGCGCACATCCTCCTTGATCGACTCCACATATTCCGTATCTTCCTTCAACGGATTCGTGTCATCAAAGCGCAAATTTGTCCGTCCGCCATACTCATCCGCCAATTCGAAGTTCAGGCAGATCGATTTCGCATGCCCGATATGCAAATAGCCGTTCGGCTCGGGCGGAAATCTCGTGATTACTTTATCGACGACGCCTTTCTTCAAGTCTTCGGATACGATGGTCTTGATAAAATTTGATGAAGTCGCATTCGTATTCGCTTCCACTGCTCTCAACCTTTCGCCCATAAAAATTCGCTATTGTTCTATCATACACCATATGCACCTTGATTATAAAGCGCCAGCGCCCAATTCCGATCGGCTGCAAGGGTAGGCAAGGAAAATGCGGACCGCTGTGGAGGATGCCACGAACAGCCGGGGATGGGCGGCAAGGTTAGTGTGTGTACCTGACAATAGCCGATTGAACTGTCTGCATCTAACAAAATATAAGCATCAGTCAGACACGTCTGCATCTAACGGAAGCCACCGACACTATTTGCCCATTTTTTGCTCATCCTTCATTCTTACGGAACCTACAGCCCTTATTGCCTTGAAAATCCCCGATTACCGCAACTGACTCATCAAATAAGGTCTCTCTCTTCCGTTAAAAGTGAAATCTCCTCGAAATCTGCGAATTAGCGCTTCTCACTTCCGTTACAAGTTCCATTCGAACTGAAGCACCAATCTGCAACCACTAGCCTTCCTAGGAAGTTACGTTCATCAACCCTCAGCGCCAGCCTGCAGCCACTTTCCCTTCTAGGAAAGCAACGCGCCTCCATCAGCACCAGCCGCTTCTCCCCCTGGGACAGCGCCGGCACCAGCATCCATTCAACTCGGCCTCCATTATCGCGCGAACACCCAAGCATGCAGCCCTGGAGCCCAATCCCGCTTCCAGCCAAAGAAACAAGCCTGGGCCCCATACTCACAAGCATACGAAAAAAAAAAGCCCCAGGGCATCTCCCCGGGGCCGCCGCAACTGCCGTGCGGATTATCCGTGCAAATTGTCATCCGCCTCATCCAGACGCGCCTTTTCTTCCTCGAAGCGCTCCTTGACGCGCACAACCGCTTCAGTGTGATCGGCTGCCTGAGCCTGAGACAGCGCATGGGAGGCGCGTTCCTCCGCCTCGCGCGCCTGCTGAAGCATATCCGCATCCGGACGGGTCTGCGCTTGAGCTACCGCGTTAGAGAAGCGGTCCACCGAATTTTGCGCTTGGGACAACGGCGTCTGTTCCTGCATGCTGCTCTCTTCTCTCGATGTCACAACAATCTCCTCCTTCTGGCTGGCATTCACGCTTAGTATGCCAATGCCAGGCAGGTTTCATGTCCTTGCAAGGAGATCGCTTCGCCAGCCATCGCTAATTCAGGGAAGAGGGACACGCTGGATTCACTTTACCGCTTTGATCAGGCCAAAAGCCAAATAATCGATACAATCTGCAATAATCTGATCGTGACGCAGCGCAATGTGCCATAAATCTGCATTGGCATATACATCGTCATCGATATATTCATGCTCATCCTCATACATGAGCTGCATAGCCTTGATCTCTTCTGTGAACAAGCTGTATTGCGGTATCTCTGCCCGGGCAAAGCCCAGGCTGCGCAATAGCTCCACCCACTCCTCGCGCCGCATCAGCTGAGGCATGCCAAAAAACTGCTGAATTTCATCCAATCGCGGAGTCTCCGCTGCGGCTTGCTGCAGCATCATCTCTCTATCATATAAGACGCCGCCGCTTCGCAGAACGCGAAAGTATTCCGGCACAGCCCGTCTCGCTTCGGCAAAATTGGTGACCGACTCCACAATTACAACGTCAAATTGTTCATCGTCGAATGGCAATGCGCAGGCATCCGCCTGTCGGAATGTCACCTGCAGCCCGAGCGCTTCCGCCCGCCGCTCCGCTTTGGCAACCATGCCTTGCTGCAGATCGACAGCAGTGACTACATGTCCCTCTTCCGCCAGATAGCACGCCGTACGGCCCGTCCCGCAGCCCACCTCCAGTATGCGGCTGCCTGCCTGCAGCGGATGCTCCTGGAATTGCTGAAGCGTAGCCGCGAAGCCGCCGGGATGCGCGCTGCCTATGCCGAACTTGGTCAGCATTTCAATATAATTCAATGGATGATATCCCTCCTTGCCCTAACGTTCGCGTTAAGTATGAGGACGACCCCGGCTGGCTTTAGCCAGCCGAAGCCGCCCGCGCAGTACCCGCGTCCGCCTCGATGTTACACGAAGAATCCTACGCTCAATACGATGACCAGGAGAATGTAGAGTACCAGAATCGTGCCCGTATTTGTGAAGCCATATCCTGCTGCTGCACTCATTTGCGATCACCACCTTTCGAGACAGCTAACATATTCTATGATTATGCTGTCTCTCATTCGTGGGCCGATTGTCCATGCTGTGCGCCCCTTTTCGATCTGCGCGCCCCAGCCCCAGCTCTGTCCGCTTCTGCAGCAACCGCAGACCTTACTGTGAGCACCAGCCCGCAAAAACAAAAAAAGACTAACCGAGCTTGGCTCAGTCAGTCTGCATGCAGGAAAATTAGTGAGTTAAATGATCGTGTCCCGGTGAGCGATATATTCCGGGCGGGGCTTCTTGCCCGAGAACGGCTCGGCCAGTTGGTTTTCCACACTATTGAAAACAAAGAACACATTGCTTCGCGGAAACGGCGAGATGTTGCTGGCCGAGCCGTGCATAATATTGCAGTCGAAGAGCAGCACCGAGCCTTTTTGACCCGTGGGCGTATCGATCCCGCCCTGCTCCACCAGCCATTTCATGCTCTCATCATCCGGTGTGCCGTATTCCTGCTTGCGCAAGGAATTTTTGTAGTTCTCGTCCGGCGTCTCCCCTACACAGGCGACATAATGATTCTGCGAACCCGGAATCACCATGAGCGGACCATTGTAATGGAAGTTGTCTTCAAGCGCAATGGAGCAGCTCAATGCCCGCATCCGGGGCATCCCGTCCTCCACGTGCCAAGTCTCGAAGTCCGAATGCCAGTAAAATTCCTTGCCGATAAACCCCGGCTTGAAGTTGATCCGCGACTGGTGAATGTACACATCGCTCCCGAGAATGTAGCGAACGATGCCGCGCAGCTTTTCCGATGTCGCCAACGCATGGAATGCCGCATAGTCCCGATGAACGGCGAAGACGGAACGAACCACATCGCTGTTCGGCTCGCGAATTACCTCCGGCCGGTCGGCATGCGCGCCTTCCTCCCATATGGACCTCAGCTCCCTGCGAAGCTGTTCTGTCTCTTCCGGGGAGAAAAAGTTCTCCAGGAACAAATACCCGTTGTCCCGGTAAAAATCCGCTTGCTCCTTCGCGAGAGATCCGCTTGTACCCTCTGAGTACAGCACAGGGTCCTGTCTTTCCAAGATTTCAGGACGGGATTTCACCCGCGAAGGATAAAGGTCTTTGGTCGTTTGCGTGGTACCCACGTGATCAGCTCCTCATCTATTTATATATGGAAAAGGTTAACGTGTTTACTTGGCCGTGATCGGGTTGGCTTGCTCCTCGTCATCCTCCACGATCAGCGGATAGACGCCATTCTCGTCATGCACTTCCTTGCCGGTCACCGGAGGATTGAAGACACAGATCATGCGCATGTCCTCCTCTGCACGCAAATAGTGCTTCTCATGTCCATTCAGGACATAGAGCGTGCCATCCTTGATCGGGTACGTCTTGCCGTTGTCGAGATCCTCGATTTCTCCTCTGCCCTGCACGCAGTAGACGGATTCGACATGGTTTTTGTACCAGATGTACGTTTCCGTTCCTGCCTTGATGATCGTATCGTGCAGGGAATAGCCCAATTTATCCTTGGCCAGAAGCAGCCTGCGGCTGTTCCAGGTTTCAGTATCGACATCCGCCTCTGTCCCGATCAGGTCTTCCAGTTGTTTGACAATCATGTTGATGATCTCCCTTCTGTAATAGGTGTCCCGCTCAACGCATCCCTGAGATGGCAGGGACTCCCCATCCCCTGGCTGATGCTGGGCTGCCGCCGATCCAGGAGTTTGCAGGTTCATCGTCCCTCCATCGCTTAATTAGGGCATGGTCACTGCCGGTTCCTTAGCCGTCAAGCCGGTCGTGTACTGCCTTCACACTTTGGCGCAGCAGCTCCAGCCCCTCGTTTAGTCCCTTGTCGTCTATCGTTAGCGGCGGCATAACTTTCAACACTTGGCTTTCGACACCGGACGTTTCCATGATCAGCCCGCGCTTGAACGCTTCGGCGGAAATTTCGTCGGCAGCGCTCCCCGCTTCGAAGGCGATGCCTTGAATGAAGCCGCGGCCGCGCGCTGACCCCTTCAGCTTTGGATAGGCCTTGGCCACGGATTCAAGCGTCTCCTGAATTTGCTCGGCCTGACGGTCAATCTTCTCCGTCAGCTTCGTGTCCGCCCAGAAGGACAGCGCTTCCGCCGCCGCGACGAAGCTCAGGTTGTTGCCGCGGAACGTCCCGTTATGCTCGCCCGGCTTCCAGATATCCAGCTCCGGACGAAGCAGGGTGATCGCGAACGGCAGGCCGAAGCCGCCAATCGACTTGGACATGCAGATGATGTCCGGCTCAATGCCTGCTTTCTCGAAGCTGAAGAACGTGCCGGTCCGGCCGCAGCCCATCTGCACATCGTCGACAATCAGCAGAATATCATGACGGCGGCACAGCTGCTCGATCCGCTTCATCCATTCATAGCTGGAGACGTTAATGCCTCCCTCGCCTTGCACGGTCTCAAAGATGATCGCAGCCGGCTTATCTACACCGCTGCCGTTGTCCTGCAGCATCGCATCGATGTAATCGACCGTATCCACCTCTTCGCCGAAATACCCGTCATAAGGCATAAATACGCTGTTATGCAGCGCCACGCCCGCGCCTTCCCGCTTCATGGCGTTGCCTGTTATCGACAGCGAGCCCATCGTCATGCCGTGGAAAGCGTTGGTGAAGCACATAATCGTATCGCGGCCGGTGACCTTGCGCGCAATTTTCAAAGCGGCTTCTACCGAGTTCGTGCCGGTCGGCCCCGGGAACATGATCTTGTGATCCATGCCGCGCGGCTTCAGAATAATTTGCTCGAAGCGCTTCAGGAATTCAGCCTTCGCCTTCGTCGCCATGTCCAGACTGTGCACGACGCCGTCTTCCATCATATAGTCAATCACCTTCTGCTTCAGCACAGGGTGGTTATGTCCGTAGTTCAGAGATCCTGCTCCTGCGAAAAAATCGATATATTCCTTCCCGGCCTCATCCCACAACCGGTATCCTTTCGCTTTGGTAAAAACCGTCGGGAAGCTGCGAATGTAACTGCGAACTTGGGATTCCAGCTCCTCGAACAGCTCGATCGTTTGCGGTTTTTCCATCACGTTGGCATTTGTCATGATAGGGTAATTCCTCCAATACTTTATTTTGCGGAAGGGATCGGGCCGATTTGATACAGCTCCTCGTCCTCATGGCCCCCTCCAGGGAATAACGCTGCGGCATAACCGGAGCGAACGTTCATATCGGTATTCAACTCTCGAGCCATGCGCATAAACAGCGCTCGTGACGCTTGATTGGACGGGGAAATCGTCAGTTCTACCATATTCACTTGTCTGCATGCTTCACGCTGCATTAACACTCTTAACAACTCCGTTGCCACGCCCTTGCCTCTTTGGGAAGAATCGACTGCAACCTGCCAGACGAACAGCGTTTCCGCGTTCCCTGGCGGACAAAAGGCGGAGACAAATCCGACAATCGCGCCATCGCTTTCCGCGACCACACAGGTATCCGCAAAATAATCGCAAAACATGATGTAACTGTAAGCCGAGTTCAAGTCCAGCACCTGCGTGTCTTTGACGAGCTGCCACACTTTCCCGCCATCTTCGGCCGTGGGCTTGCGATACACCAGCTTGCTTTGAGTGGTTGTCACAATTTCACCTCCTAAACATAGCCCACAAAAGCGAAGAACAGCTTCGAAGCATATGCCTATTGCTTTTGCGAGGCCCGATTATAAACCCACGAATTGAAGACCAGCTCTGGAGCTTACTCCTATTACTTTCGCGGGGCTGCCCGCTCACATGCCGTTGCTGCGGAAGCGCGACAGGAACGCTTGCAGGCGCTCGCTTTGTGGATTCTCGAAAATTTGGCTTGGCGGCCCATGCTCGACGATCAAGCCGCCGTCTGTGAAGAGCACCGTATCCGCCACGTCGCGGGCAAAATCCATTTCATGCGTAATGAGCAGCATCGCCATCTCGCCTTCCTTGGCGATGTCCTTGATGACCTCCAGCACCTCGCCGACCAGCTCAGGGTCCAGCGCTGATGTCACTTCATCGAACACCATCACCTTTGGGCTCATGACGAGCGCCCGCGCTATCGCCACCCGCTGCTTCTGACCGCCGGACAGCTGGGACGGGTAGCCATCCAGCTTGTCGCCCAGCCCAACCTTATCGAGCATTTCCCTCGCAAGCCGTTCCGCATCGTCCTTCGGCATCCCCAGCACCTTGCGGGGCGCCTCTGTCACATTGCGCAAAATCGTCATGTGCGGGAACAAGTTGAAATGCTGAAACACCATGCCGATATTTTTGCGCATTCGGTGCAGATGCTTCTCATCTGCACGCACGAGCTTCCCATTAATCTCTCTGTGCCACAACAGCTCGCCATCCACTTCAATGGTGCCGGAGGTCGGCTCCTCCAGCGTCATCAGCAGGCGGCCAAGGGTGGTTTTGCCCGAGCCGCTCGGTCCGATGACCGCTACCTTCTCGCCCGGCTGAATCTCCAGATCAATGCCCTTCAGCACCTCCAGATCGCCGAACGATTTATGAATATCGTTGTATCGCACGATCGGGCGCATGCCCGACGTCGACCGTTCCGCTGTTGTCTTTTCCATTTCCGCTTGCATCATCTGTTACCCCTCCCTGATTTGGCCGCTCCCCTATACACCGCGCTGTTGATTCAACCGCTTCTCCAGGCGGCGCACCAGCACCGCCGACGGGTAGCTGACCAGCAAGAATAAGATGCCGACCATGGTATATGGTTCAAGGAATGCGAAATCCGAGGCAACCCGACTCTTCGCCTTCAACAGCATTTCCGCCAACAGGACAGCCGCCAGCATCGGCGTTTCCTTGAACATCGTAATCAAATAATTGCCCATCACCGGTATGATTGGCGGGATTGCCTGCGGCAAGATAATGTTCACCCATTTCTGGTAAGGGGTGAAATTGAGCGCTGTCGCCGCTTCCCACTGTCCCTTCGGCACGTTGTCGATACCCGAACGGTATACCTCCGACAAATATGTGCCGTAATGGAGTCCCAGCGCGATAATTCCGGCAGTCAAGGACGGGATATACGTCCCGAGCACAAGGGGGCCGACTTTATATAAGAAGACGACCTGTACCAGAAGCGGAGTAAATCGGATAAAATCGATGACCCATCCCGAAGGCAGGGAAATAAAGCGATTGTCGGAGCGCCGCAGCAAAGCCATGAACAAGCCAATCACACAGGCTGCGAGAAAGCCTCCCAGCGTCGCTTGTACCGTCTTCACCAATCCCTGGAGCAGGTCGGGCAAGATACTCCATGCATAATTCCAATCCCACATCAGCTACACCCTCCCGACACTCAGCCTGCGTTCCAGGAAGCGATATCCCTGAATCAGCAACCAAGCCATAACAAAGTACAGGACAAGAATAAACACGTACATCAGCCAGATATCTTTCAAGTAGTTATTTTGAATGGCAGTCAGGCGGTAGAAAATGTCCTCAAGTCCGATAAAGTACACAAGCGCTGTGCCTTTCAACATCTCGACTTGCAGGTTGCCGAATGGGGGCAGCATACGAAGCAATGCCTGCGGAATGATGATATGCCGCATTCTTTGGTACGGGGTGAAATTCAGAGCAATCGAAGCCTCTGTTTGCCCTTTTGGCACAGTTAATATCGCGCTTCGCACGATTTCGGAGCCGTATGAACCGTAATTGATGCCCAGAGCGATTACAGCGGCGTAAAAAGCATTCAGGTCCAAGCCAAACAAAACAGGTACACAATAATAAATCCAAAATAACTGCACAACTAGAGATGTCCCTCTGAAAAACTCCACAATCACATAAGAAGTTCCGTTAATCAGCTTGTTGCGGGACACTCTGGCAAGCCCCAGCAGCATAGCAAAGATATATGACAAGATTGTGCTGACCGCCAGCACCTTGATCGTCATCCAAGTTCCGTTGAAGACGAAGGGAATCCCCTTCTCAATCATCGTTTCAATGGCAATTGGCCTCCTTCCAAACACAACCGTAGGGAAAGCATTCCCCTTCCTTGTCAGCCGAAGGAAGGGGAACAGCCCATCCAGGTTTAGTTACCGCAAAGCTCTGCAGTCGTGATGTCACCCGGCAAGTGTTCTTCGGCAAAGCCATTGTCCAACAAGATTTCCAGCAGCTTGCCGCTTTCCTTCAGCTGCTGCAGCCCTTCGTTGTAAGCATCGCGCAAATCGGTATCAGCCGGACGGAACGCTGCTGCGCCGTAGCCCCAAATTTCGTTGCCGTCCTCATCCTTCGGCTGTTCGAAGTCTTCTACGCGCTCCAAGTTGTCGTCACCGGCAGATTCCAGCATATTCATCAAGCTCATGTAAGTCATCGTCACGCCATCAACCTGTCCGGATTGCAGCGCACTAATGGCCGTTGGCTGGTCAGGCACTTCCACAATTTGATTGTCAGCCGCTCCTGCGTCCTTCAAATATTGAATCTCAATCGCGCCAGTCATGACGGCGATCTTCACATCCGGATTGGCCGCAACATCCTCATAGCTGCGGATATCCTTCGGATTTCCGGCCTTCACCGCCATCGCCTCACCCATTCGGTACTCCGGCTCGGCAAAGATTACTTGCGCGCAGCGGTCTGGATTCACATACATGCCAGCCGTAATAATGTCATAACGCGACGCGTTCAGACCGCCGATCAATTGACCGAATTCAAGCAATTGACTGTCTATTTCATCAATGCCCAGCTCCGCAAGAACGGCCCGCGCAATATCCGGCGCCTCGCCCCTGAGCTGATTGTCTTCGTCCAAATAAGCATAAGGCTTCTCGTTAGCAAACCCTACGCTAATGACGCCCGCTGCTTGTGCTTCGGCTAATGTACCGGAAGCTGCTTCGCCTCCTGCGTTATTGCCTCCGTCGCCATTCCCGCTGTTAGCACCATTGGCGGCTGGAGAATTGCCCGGATTCTCTCCACCGCAAGCAGCCAACGAAAACACTAAAGCGACTGTCAATACTGCCATCATCCATTTCTTCATAATAAGCTTTGACACCCTTTCTCTCTGATTTTTTCGCATTTATAAACTGTATTTATAAATGCGAAATTACCACACTTGACCGGGACGCTGGACAAATAAAAGAGTTTTCGTCCACATAACCAAAATCCCAACCATAACCTTTTCTTATATCCTGTGCACGTCAATTATCGTAACACGTTATCCGGAAGGGGTCACCCTTGATATCCATGGTTCATTTCCGATAATACTCCCTGTGTTTTCCACATGGGCGATTACCCATGCGAGCCTCCCTTTTCGTCTGGGGTCCTCCCATATCCTCCCGAATGCAAGCTTTCGACATAATCCCCCACAGCCTATGAAATCCTCGAAAAAACTTAGCCAGACAAGGATTCGGGAGCTTCTTGCCTGCGTGAATGCAACGCTGTCTTTTCTCCTGCATTTTTTTTTGCTATAATCGTTAATGCCGCTCGCCTCTGGCGGGCCAAACCCGGTCTCTGTCGCTCATCCTGACATTGCGATGCGGCACGATCCACCCAAGACTTACACATAAGTATGACCCCGTAGCTCAGCTGGATAGAGCACTTCTCTCCTAAAGAAGGTGTCGGAGGTTCAAATCCTCTCGGGGTCGCCAGTTCTGTATGTATCAAGCCGTCTGAAGCTCAGGCGGTTTTTTTGTTTTCCGGCATAAAAAGTTTTTTTTGGCAAAAGTGCAGGGCAAGCGTCCTTTCGCATCGTCTATAATCAACAGGAAGGGAGGGGAGCCCGATTCATGACGATGATCGCATTCGACGAAGCCTAGATGGCGATGAAGAAGCATTTCGCGCGCTGATTCAACAATATGCCAACCACGTCTACCAGCTAGTGTACGGCGTGCTGCGCCACGAACAGGACGCCCGGGAAGCCGCGCACGAGGTCTGGGTTCGTCTGTATTACGCGCTCCCCCAATACCAATTCAACGGGTTCAAAACGTGGCTCTCCCGGATTGCGGTTCACAAAGCGATTGACTGGAAGCGAAGGAAGGATAGAAGAAAGGAAGAGCTGCTCGACACGCAGGAGCCTGACGGAGAGCAGCTCGTTTCCTTGACATCGCGTTCTGACGACATCGAGCAGGTCTTGCTCAACAAGGAGCGCCAGGCCTTGATACAGAAACAAGTTCGCCAGATGCCAGAAACATACCGCAGCGTAGTCACGGCGTACTATTTGCAGCAGCGCAGCTACAAGGAAATCGCCGCTGAGCATGGGCTGGAGGTCAAAAGCGTGGAGTCCCGGCTGTACCGGGCAAAACAATGGATGCGCAAGCATTGGAAAGAGGAGGATTGGCTGTGAACAACCACTATGATCGCCTGTTCTGGAACGCCTATATCGCGGATACTCTTGACGAGCCCGAGCGCCAGCGCGCGGAAGACCATTTGCTCGACTGCGAAGCCTGTCTTGCGCTCTACCTCGCCTGCGTAGAAGAGGAATCGCCAAGCATGCCGGCGCTCGATCCCAAGCAAAGCGAGGCGCTGGCGAACGATGTTGTGCATGCGCTATTTCCCAAAAAACGCTGGTTCCAGCACGTCATCTTTCATTATGCAGTGGCTGCATCCATCACTTTGCTGCTGATGGGCTCCGGCGCATTCGACCGCATGACCCACGCCGTACAACTGGAACAAATCGTCGCGGACAAACCAACTCTTACAGACAAACTGATGCAAACGGCCAACGGTTGGCTGGATGAACTCGGTTCAATTTTGAAAGAAAGGAAGCCTGAACATGAATAAACACCCGCTTCTTCTGCTCGTGCTCTCCCTGATTCCCGGACTTGGCCATTACTTTCTGGGGCGCAGGGTTCGCCCGTTTCTCTACGCGCTGGGCTGCTTCGGCACAATTGTGCTGCTTGCTATCCTATTCATCTTGAGCGGGGGACAAATCATCTACTACAATGATGAAATCATACTGTTTGTGCTCTTCTGCGTGCTCGCCCTTTGGCTCATTAATGTGATCGACATGCTTATCTCTTTGCTGACTCGCAGCACCTATGCGCAGCAGCACGCCCATGCGTCCGAATCGGATGGCCAACTGGCTGCATCCCCCGCACAGCCAGACCGGTCCATGACGATTTTCCTCTCCTTGGTTCCCGGCCTCGGCCATATGCATATCGGCTTGATCCAGCGGGGCTTCACCTTCATGGTCGGCTTCTTCGGCTGGATCACTATGGTGCTGTTCGTCGTCTACATTACGAACCGCGGCGGCTTCGCCGTCTTCCTCCTGCTGCTGCCGATCCTGTGGCTGTTCAGCTTGTTCGATATATTCCAGCAGCTCAAGAAGGCGCAGAATGGCGAAGCCCTAGTTGACCGTTCGATTCTTGACGATTTCGCCGAACAGCGGGACGACGGCAAAAAAAGCAAACCGCTCGCCACCTTGCTGGCGATGTTCCCGGGAGCCGGACATATGTATTTGGGTCTGCAACGCCGGGGACTGCAGCTGATGGCCGCCTTTCTGTTCTCCATCTACATTCTGGATACGCTGCATCTGTCGCTGTTTCTGTTCGTCATACCGATCTTGTGGTTTTTCAGCTTGTTCGACGCTCTGCAGATCTTGTCTTCGCCTAATATGAAGGAAGTAAAGGATGTGCCTTTTGTGGATTGGCTAATGAATCATCAGAAATGGATTGGTATCGCCCTGCTGCTGATGGGCGGATACTATTTGTTCGATCAGATCGCCCTCGATGTGCTGACCCGCCTGTTCCCGGACCTGCGCATCGCCTACTGGTTTAACCAGTATGCCCAAACCTTCATTGTATCCACGCTCCTCATTGTCGGCGGCCTTAAGCTGTTGACCGGACAAAAGAGATCAAAGAAGGTGAGCGGACGATGAGAAAATGGCGAGTCGGTTCGTTCACCATGGGCTTCTCTCTCCTGCTGCTGGGGATCGTCTGCCTGACCACGGCCTGGCGGGGAAAAGAAGCTTTCGATGCGCTGTTCCAATGGTGGCCGCTGCTGTTCATACTCCTAGGTGTGGAAATCCTGGCCGCTCTCGTCCTGGCGAAGGAGGAGCACCCAAGGCTGCACTATGATGTGCTCAGCTTGTTGTTCGTGCCTTTTCTCATTATGCTCGGCATGGGCTTCACCCTCCTTACCTACACAGGGCTAGCTGAAGAGCTTCGAGACTCTATCCGCGCAGTGCGGTATACGGAGACGTTGCCGGCATGGGAACAGAACTTGCCGCCGGAAGTCACGACAGTCGTTGTGCAAGCGCCGCACACCCAAGTCATTACAGACCGCATCGCAGACAGCAAGCTGCACCTGTTGGGCACATACTGGTACGATTCAGCGATCCCTCAGAGCGAGCAGCCTGTTCTGACGACGGACATCTATGAGACGTCTGTCATCGGGGACAAGCTTTATCTGACCATGAATCCGTTGCCGCAGCAGCATAATTGGTTCGGCTCGCCCGGACATAGGAAATTGACGGTCATAGTGCCGGAGCAAGTACACGTTGAAATCCGGTAAAGCAAGCAAGATCTGCATCTTGTCAGGCAAAAATAAGCTATGCTATAATAATCTTCGCCGCCCGCAAGGACGTTCGCAATTGGCGCCACAGCATGCTGTCCATCGCTGTAGCCGGAACGAGCCTGCGGCACATGCACGCGGATTCCGGCAGGAACTGGCTGCGCTCCATTCCCTGCGCAGGCCATTCATTCGCATGCAGCTGCCCATGGGGCATAGGCGACGAGACGTGGCTCAGCTTGGTAGAGCGCTTGCTTCGGGAGCAAGAGGTCGCAGGTTCAAATCCTGTCGTCTCGATATGACGAACTAGGGGCTGCCCTGGTCATTATGACCAGAGCAGCCCCTTTGTTATGCGAACCTCGGATACGGCAACAAGACGCGCCAGGACGCGGCAAAACCCTCACGCCCCGCGATGCTTCTAACGGAACTCAGAAGCACGATTAGCTTCTTTTTGATGATTATGCACCGCTAACGGAACCAGGAGACGCTATTCGGGGCACATAACCGGAAATCCCCTTACTTGCACCCTATAAGCGCTGTGAGTTCCGTTAGAAGCAGAAATGTACAAAAAACGAGCAAATAGCGTCTGTCATTTCCGTTAGATTATACCGTGCACGCTACCCCGCTTCACCCAGCTCGCACAGCAGCCCAACACAGGTTAGATTCCACCGCCCAGAGACAGTTGCGCCCAGCCAACAAGCTTGCGGCCAAGCATCCCCGATGTTACGGCCGGGCCGGTGTGCCGTCCGGCTTGCGCGCCAGCGTCCAGGCCGGAAGCTCGTCATGCGGCGGGAACTTCGCCGCCTTCTCCTCGTCAAGCTCGATACCAAGCCCCGGCTTCTCCTCGATATAGGCGTAGCCGCCGCGCACCTCCGGACAGCCCGGGAACACTTCGCGCGTCGCGTCGCTGAACGGCGTCCATTCCTGAATGCCGAAGTTCGGGCAATTCAAGTCCAGATGCAGGTTCGCCGCATGCCCGACAGGGCTCACGTCGCCCGGCCCATGCCAGGCTGTCCGCACGCCGAACGCTTCGCCCAGCACCGCCAGCTTCTTCGCAGGCGTAATGCCGCCAATCGTGCTGACATGCACGCGGATGAAGTCAATCAGCCGTTCGCTGACGAGCGGCGTCCATTCGAGCGGGTGCACGAACAGCTCGCCCATCGCGAGCGGTGTGCTCGTTTGCGCCCGAATCATGCGATACCAGTCAATCTGCTCCGGCGGCAGCGCGTCCTCCAGGTAGAAGAGGCGATACTGCTCCAGCTCCTTCGCAAGCTGTACCGCTTCAATCGGCACAAGCCGCTCGTGAATATCGTGAATCAGCTCAATCTCGCTGCCGACAGTACCGCGGATATGCTCGAACAGGCGAGGGATGCTCCGCGCATAGGCGGCGGGATCATAATAAGCGCCCTCCAGCGCGCCTTCCGGCTTGGCGAGATTCGGATGGAGCCCCCCGTATAAGCCCATCTGGCAGCGAATATAGCGGTATCCCTGCTCTATGAATGCCCGTACGTTTTCCTCGACCTCCCGTTCATCTCTGCCGTCCGCATGACGATACACAGCCGCCGCTTCCCGACATTTGCCGCCCAGCAGCTGGTAAACCGGCATGCCGGCCATCTTGCCCTTGATGTCCCAGAGCGCCATATCCATGCCAGATACCGCGTTGTTCATAATCGGCCCGTTGCGCCAATACCCGCTGACCATGGCTGTTTGCCAAAGGTCCTCGATCCGGGAGACATCCTTGCCGATCAGGAACGGCTTGATGTATTCCTCGATTGCCGTCTGTACAGCGCGATGCCGCTGCGTAAACGTTGCACAGCCCAAGCCGTACAGCCCCGGCTCCGATGTTTCTACTTTAACAACGACTAAGTTAATGCCCTCCGGCGCGGTCAAGATCGTTTTTACGTCTCTTATGGTTACAGCCGCCACGTTCATCATCTCCCTGGTGTTTGTGGTTTCCCTAAGCTCTGCCTGCAAATGCCGCCCCATCACTGCAAATTGTCTGCCAAGGCATGGGCGAGCCTGCCGCTTCACACGTGCATTCGCATCTTAAATCTTGCCCCAGCCATCCTCCGGATTCACATCCAGCCGCTCCGGCATGCCCGGCAATATCAGCCCGCCGTCCACCCGCAGGTTGACCCCGGTAATATACGAGGCCTCCTCCGAGCAAATCCAGACAACGGCACTGCCGACATCGCTCGGCACACCGCCGCGGCCCAGCGGAATCTTCTTCCCCAGCGCCTCGTAGAACGGTTGCATCTCATCCCGCACCTGTATGGCGCCCGGCGAGATATTGTTGATGCGAATCCCATGCGGCGCCAGCTCCAGCGCAATCGATTCGGTCGCCCGCACGAGCGCGGCCTTCATGCCGCCATAAATGGCGTCGGTCGGATAGGCTCTCTCCGCTCTCGATGAAGCAATGTTCACGATCGCTCCTGCAATGCCGTGCTCGATCATATGGTTCGATACTAGCTGAATCATTTGCATCGGCGCCCGGAAGTTCAGCTTCATCAAATAATTCAGAACGTCGAGTGGCATTTTCTTGATCTCATCAAACTTGCTGGCCCCTGCATTATTGACCAGCACATGAATGCGGCCGTATGCTCGCACAGCCTGCTCCATAACATTTCGGGCAGACCCGCTCTCAGACAAGTCGCATTGAACAATGTGGCAACGCCCCCCGTGCTTGGAAACAATCTCTTCGGCAACCGCCTCCGCTTCCTCCTGCTCATTTAAATGCGTGATGACCAGATCGTACCCATGCTCGGCCAGCTTCAATGCCGTGCCTCTGCCAATGCCTCGGCTGGCTCCAGTTACAATTGCAGCCTTTCTCTCCACGTATCGGCACCTCTCTTTCTGTTTTGCCGGAAGTATGCTGACAACAAGGAATATTTGCTCCTCCTTATGACTTCACCGCTCCAGCAAGCGCCCCGTCCACGAGGTACTTCTGAAGGAAAGCGTACAGCACAATCAACGGCGCAGCTACGATGATGATGCCGCATGCAAGCAGCGGCCAGTTGTTCAAATATTGTCCGCGGAACGCGAACAGTCCCTTCGTTACAGGCGCCAAGCTCTGATCTGACAAATAAATAACCGGCATGATAATGTCATTCCACGTTCCGATTGCCGTCAAGATAATGCCGGTGGCCAGCACCGGCTTCGTCAGCGGCAGCAAAATCGTGAACAAATAACGAATATACCCGCAGCCGTCCATGGCTGCCGCTTCATCCAAGTCCCGAGATATCGACTTGATGTAGCCTACGATCAGCAGGAACGCAATGCCGGTGCCTGTCGTACGCAGCAAGATATAGCCGATTTGGGTATTATACAAGCCAAGCTCCGTCATCAGCGCAAATTGCGGTATGAGCGGATTGGGCAAGAACATCGAGATGAGAAAAAATGTATAGAAAAAGCTACTAAACTTCACATATCCCCGTGCAATCGGGAATGCCGCTATAAGTGAGAGCAGCATAGACAGCACCGTAGAGGTCACGGTATAGAGCACACTATTCCACAAGTATTTGGCAAAGTTCCCTAGCTGCCAAGCCTCTGCAAAATTTGAGAAGCGCAGCGATTCTGCGATCGCTAATGGGTTCGCCAAATATTCGAACTGCGTCTTCATCGAAACATTGAACAAATAGAGAAGCGGCAGCAAATATAGAGCCATGAACAGCAGCACGATGCCATAACGCATTCCTAGAATCGTTCTGGATTCCCTCATTAGAGCTCCACCTCTCTTTTGCGGAAATACAGCATGGCAACAATCGCGAAGGCGAAAACGAATACGAACTGAATCATTGCAATCGCTGAAGCCCTGCCAAAATCAGAAGTGGTCGTTGCGAATGCAGCTGCAAACACATTGTACGCCAATGTCGAGGTTTCAAAATTTCCGCCAGTCAAAACATAAATAATGTCGAACGTTTGCAGCGCGCCAATAATCGAGAGTAGTATATTGACAGTCATCGCCGGAGCGATCATCGGGAAAGTAATATGACGGAAGGAGGACCAACCCCTCGCCCCATCCATATAACCTGCCTCATACAAATCCTTAGGAATCGCTTGCAAACCAGCGAGAAAAATTGTCATGGAGTAACCCATATACATCCATATCTGCACAAAAATAATAAGCTCAAAGGCGATATCATAGCTGCCAAAAAAATTCGACTGTGTTCCGAAGACGTTCAACAGCTTCTGCGCTGGACCGCCCATCGGGTTGAACATCATTTGCCAAATAAGCCCCGAAACCGTTACCCCGAGCACGACAGGCAGGAAATATGTTGCCCGGTAAAACACATCGCCGCGCAATCTCTTGTTGACAATAATCGCAATCAACAGGGCCACCGCATTCTGAATCAACACCACCGCAAAGGCGAAATACAGGGAACGGCCGATTGCCCGAACCTGATCGCCTGCATTCGATGCTGTGAAGAACGTCTTGTAATTGTCCAACCCGATAAACTGCCAGGACGTTCCCGGAATCCCCGTAGCGTTTGTAAAGGAGAACACAATCGTGACTAGCGACGGTCCAACCGCCAACAGCACATATAACGCTACCGGTATCATCAGGAGGAGGAACGGCATATGGCGGGACAAGCCTTTTCCGAAAGGATACATAGGAACACCTCTGTGGAAAGAAGATGCCAGCGCCAGACGCTGAACCGTCTGGCACCAACACCTTCTTAGGGTTTAGTTATGCTCAGTTCACCTTACTGTGCTGCTGCGTCCCAATCCTTCTGTGACAAGTCGGCTAGCTCCTGCGGAGATTCTAGCGGTCCTGCCGGCTTCAGGAATTCAGCGTGCGGGCTCGATCCATCGGCGTATTGGCCTACATTCTCACGATTGATGGCCAATTGATCCCATGCAAGAATGAACTCTCCGAGATAAGGCATGATTTCATTAATAAACTCGCTGTCCACCGTCACATCCTGCGTCGGCAAGAAGCCTGCAGCATTCACGAAAGCCGTATAGTTGTCGCGCGAGCTCATCTCTTCCAAGAACGTCAACGCCCAGTCTTTGTTCGACGATTTCTCTACCACCATCCAAGTCATATCGTACTTCCCTGCTAATTTGCCATTGACCGCGGCATTGCTGCTTCCTGGTATTGGGAAGTATCCGAAATTTAAGTCAGGATTCAAGCCTTGATAGGTAGCCGCATTCCAAGTGCCGTCAGCAGCCATCGCTACTTGGCCTGCTGCGAACAAGCTTGGCAGTGTGCCGTAATCAGTGCCCATAAAGCCGTTTTGCGCGTAGTTCATCATGATTTGCGCTTTCTCCAGCACTTCAATCGCTGCCGGATCGGTGAACTTCGTTTCCCCTGTCCAAAGCCCTTTAATATAAGCCAACTGATCTTCATGAATCGTGGCTTGCAGCCCTTGCACTGCCAAATTGATTGGCCACACTTCCTTGCCGGCAAAACCAATTGGTGTAACACCGTTGTCCTTCAGCGTATTCAACACAACCATGAATTCATCCCAAGTCGTCGGAACATCTAAATTATACTGCGCAAAAATATCTTTATTGTAGAAAAGCCCGGTGAAGGATACTTTCCCCATGTTCACACCATACACTTTGCCGTCGTAGGTCATCGCATTTTCCACATCAACCGGATTGTAATTTGCGATAAAGTCTTCTTCCGTCAAATCCGCGAGCAATCCAGCGTCCGCCCACTGCTTCCACAGCGGATCAGCCGCTCCTGGCGACCACTCCTGCGGCGCTCCTACAAAGGAACTCTTGTAGGCCACTATATCTGCATCATTGGCATTAATTCGTGTTTGCATCAGTTGATCATACGTGCTGTCAGAAGGTACGGTCGTATAATCGATCTTAACATTCGTATACTTCTCCTCAAATTGCGGAATGAACACATCCTCCATATACTTGTTAACCGGTTCATTAATCCAGTGCAATACACGGAGCGTGACCTGCTTTCCGGCATCCCCTGAGCCCTTCGAACCTGAATCCCCGTTAGGCGATTGTGTAGCGCTACCGCCATTCCCCCCTGAACAAGCGGACAACACAAGTAGGACAGCCATGGTTAGCAGCAATGCAGACCATTTTTTCATTTCGTTGACTACCTCCCCATCATCTGGATAATCATGTTGAAGCGCTTACATTCCTGCAAATGACATCCGGCTGCTGCATCGCTTAGTACCCGCCCTCCTTTTGAGTGCTTGCGGCTCAGGGCGTCATTTTCGTGAAACGATGCATGCTCTTGTTGCGCGTTCGGAAAATGTTTCGCGCTTACATCCCCATTATTAAGCACGATTTTCGGTTTGTAAAGAGATTTTTCGTAAATTAACCAACGAAATGTTTTCGTAAATGACCTGTTTTTTATGAGTGAATGGACAAACACCTCTATTTTCGCGTACTCAGTTGACGAACCTAACGAAAAAGCGGTATGATTGTTTTGCTAATGTTTACGAAAATGTTGTTGGATTTTAGGAAAAAGGCTAAGAGGGTGTAAGGAATGAATATGAAAACCATTGCCAAGCTGGCTGGGGTTTCCGTCTCCACCGTCTCGAAGATTATTCACAATTATCCCGATGTCGGCGAGGAAACAAAAAAGCATGTGCTAAAAATTATGGAGGAGAACGGTTATCAACCCAGTACATCGTCCAAGCTGACCGCCATTACCAAGTCTCAGCTCATTGGCGTTGTCTTTGCCGGCAAGCTCAATGTCGATTTCAGACACCCCTTCTTCATCGAAGTGATCAATGCCTTCAAGAAGCAGATCGGAATTCTGGGCTATGACGTCATTTTGTTTTCCAACGAGAAGTTTCTCAGCGGCGGCGAGGATTATTTGGCGCGCTGCCTCCATTATCATGTGGACGGCTGCATCATTATTGCCGGCGATGAGCTGGAGCCAAGCATCGGCGATCTGGATCGAAGCGATATTCCCTGTATAGGCGTCGACATCGAGCTGCACGGCAAAAATTCCGCCTATATCATGACAGACAACAAGAAGATCGCCTCCAAAGTAATTGAGCACTTCTACATTAACGGCTACCGGGAAATCGGCTACCTCGGCACCGATCGCAAGACCGGCGTCATGCAAATCCGCGAGGATGCGTTCCGGGAAGCGATGAGCAGCTTTGCCATGCCGATACGCGAAGAATGGTTCGTCTACAGCAGCGGATTCGAAGAACAGTTCGGCTACGAGGCTACCCAAGCCTGGATTGCCAGGGGCTCTCTCCCCAAGGCATTGTTCGCTGCCTCCGACCTCCTCGCCTTCGGCGCGCTGCGGGCATTCCGCGAGCACCAGATAAAAGTGCCGGAGGAGATCGCGGTTATCGGCTGTGACGATATCGACGCTTGCCAATACATTACGCCGTCCCTGACGACCATCCGCCAGGACAAAGAACGGATCGGCAGACTGGCGGCTATGATGCTGTTCGATCTGATGAACAAGCAGACACAGGGCAGCGCTATTATGGTAGAGCCGGAGTTGAAAATTCGCTCTTCCTGCGGTGCGCAGCCCTTGTGGCAGACGAATGCGCCAGCCGCACAACCGAAATAAGCTTCCGCTCGCTTCGCAGGTTTTCATATATATGCCGAAGAGCTGCCATTCAGGATTTTTTTCTCCTGAACCGCAGCTCTTTTTCAATGATTCCGCTCTTGTTCGCAAGTTTCCTTAATATAAAGCGCCGCTCACGAATAACCCGAAGCATGCAGCATTCAGCAGGAACGACAAGCCGGCCCCAATCAAGACGCCCTGCATCAGCCCCGTTCGACCTTTTCGGCGTAAAATATAAACCGTCGGCAGCACATACAACCATTGCACGACCCCTATGAATACCAGCGCGAGAAATCCGCTATTCCACCACTGCGTAAGGATAAATAAAGCTACATGCAGCAATGCCAGCAGCAGAATGCCCAGTATGACTTGCCCCACATGCCCCGCTTTGCCGGATCGTTGATTCGGCTCCTTTTCCATCGTTCCGCGCTCCTTTCATCCTTTCGTCAACTGCATCCTGTCCTATAGCCGTTCCTGCTGCAGCTGCCTGAGCTGCTCCTCCAATCCGTCCCGATAGAACAGATTATACGTATCGAACGGGATGATTCTGCCATCCGGATGCACGATGTGCACGCAAGATTTCTTCACAGACCGAACATCCAGATTGTAGGCATCCATGAACTGCATGATTACGATACGGAATACTTGCTCATAGCCAATTGCATCGGGAACCGGGACAAGCGGCAGGCAGCAGAGCAGCTCCTTGAGCTTCAACGGCGAGCTGTTCGGCGTCTGATTCAGGGAGAACAGCTCGAACAGCTTGCTGCGCAAGGCTTCATCCTGTTCATAGACAATCGTGTTCTGGCCGCCCTCCAGCAATATTTGCGGATCGATCAGGCCTGTCAACGGCACAGCACGCCCGTCCCCGGTCTTCAATGCGTACCCCATTGCCAGACAGTCGGGATGGCAAGGCACCGGAATCACATCCTCCTCCTGGAACAAGCCGGACTGCTCGATAATCATCCGCCGAACTTCACTGACGGTCAGACGGTCCCTGGACGGATCGTACTGCTCGGTTCTTCCGGCAGCCTGTATGGGTTGGAAGGTAACGCCGCGCACTGCCTTCTGCTTAACCCCGTATTGAATAATGTCCCCGATCTCGCGATCATTCAGCCCCTTCTTGAGCGTCACAACCAGGGTCGTCGAGATGCCGAACTCATTGGCATGCTCAATCGCCTTCTTCCTCACATCGCGCAAATCTGCGCCGCGCAGCTCCAACAGCGCATCCCGCTCGAAGCTGTCGAACTGCAAATACAGCTCGAATCCGGGCATATAGTCCGCCAACCGCTTGGCGAATTCGCGGTCGCTCGCCAATCGAATCCCATTCGTATTGACCATCAGGTGCTTGATCGGCCGTGACTTGGCCATATCGAGAATCTCGAAGAAGTGAGGATGCAGCGTCGGCTCGCCCCCGCTGATCTGCACAATGTCAGGCTCTCCTTCGTTGGCCACCACGGCGTCCAGCATCCGCTCAATCTGTTCCAGCGACCGATACGACTCCCGCTTCGGCGAGGAATCCGCGTAGCAAATCGGACATTGCAAATTGCAGCGGTCCGTCACCTCAATCAGAGTCAGGCAGCTATGCTGCTCGTGATCCGGACACAGCCCGCAATCGTACGGACAGCCATATCGAATCGGCGTATTCCAGCGGAGCGGCACGTCGCCCGGCTTCGTAAAGTCTCTGCAGCGCTTGTAATAAGCCACATCATCAGAGATCAGGACTTTCTCCGGACCGTGCTGCATGCAGCGCTTCAGCATATACACCTTGTTGTCCTCGAACACGATTTTTGCCTCTGCTTTGCGCAGGCACTTGGAACATACACTTGCGGTCAATTCATGATACAAATAAGGCCGGTTAGGCATGCGGTGTCACTCCTTTGCGCTGTTGGCGAATCATGGCTATCACTAGCGGTATGTAATGCAGCAAGCCAAGCAAGCAGGCCACCTGTATGGCATGCAGGCCCAGATACGGACTAGGCGCAGGCTTGATGAATTCAATCAGCAGACGGAACAGCAAGTAGCCGAACATGAACAGCTGGAACTGCCCGCCTTCAGGCAGTACCTTCTTCCTTCGAAGCAGAACAAGCGCGAGCAGCAGCAGTCCGAGGAAGGCGATCTCATACAGCTGGGTCGGATGCCTCAACACGCCGTCGCCGAAGTCTACCCCCGTCCACCAAGTTGTCCGGATGCCGTGCGTATGATCGTCCAGTCCGGTCAGGAAGCAGCCGATGCGGCCAATCATCATGCCGACGATCAGCGGGATCGCATAGTCATCGCCGGTTCTCCGGGTCCACCCGATCCGCTTTTTCATGGCTTCCACGCCAATCAACCCGCCCAGCAGACCGCCGACTATCGTCTTGCCCTCCATCAGATACGCCGGGTTTTGCGTTATACTTCGCCATGTAAGCAGCGGATCCTCCAACCAGAACAGCACTTTCGATCCGGCCGCTGCGCCCAGCACGGCCGCCACTGCAAGCCATAACGCTTGCACAGTCGGCAGCTGTCCTTTGCTCCGCATTTTCAAATACAGGCGAAACCCGATAAAATACGCCAGCGCCTCAAACAGCCAATGCGGATGTATGTGATAGGGACCTAGCGGTATGTATACAGGGAAATCCATTGTCTTCCTCCATTCGCGCTTTCCGATCGCCTGATTTGGGCTATAATAAAAACAGAAATGACAGTTTATTTGCTACAAGAATATAGACATGAACGGAGTGATCTCTACTATGCAAATCCTCACCCATCAGGAGCATGGAAGCGGCAATCCTGTCGTCCTCCTGCACGGCTTTCCCGGAAGTTCGGCCTATTGGCAGCTGATGCTTCCCCAATCGGCTGCGGCCTGCCGCGTTTATACGCCAGACTTGCCCGGGCACGGAGCAAGTCCGTTGCCGGATGGCGAAGCCTCGATTGACGCTTATGCGGATGCGGTAGCGGCCTGGATGCGCCACATCGGTCTTGGGCGAGCAACGATCCTCGGTCATTCCATGGGCGGATACACCGCTCTGGCCTTGCTGGAGCGCCATCCGGACGCCGTATCCGCAATCGGATTGATTCACTCCACGCCCTATGCCGACAGCGATGAAGCCAAGCAAAATCGGCTGAATCAGATAGCCCGTATACGCGAAGAGGGGATGGACACGTTCGTCGAGGGCATGGTGCCCAAGCTCTTCGCTCCGCAGCACTTGACGTCCATGCCTGAACATATCGAGACCGTGAAGGCCATTGGCCGCCGAAATCCTCCGGAGGGAGCGATGTATGCGCTGGAGGCTATGCGCAAGCGTCCCGAACGGCTGCATCTGCTTCAGCAAGCCGGGGTGCCTGTGCTGCTGGTCGCCGGCGAAGAAGACCAGGTCATCTCGCCCGCGCGCACTCTTGTTGTTGAAGGCGACCACGTTACTTCTGCATCCTTGCCAGGCTGCGGCCACATGGGAATGTACGAGCGGCCGGCACAGCTTGCTGACGTCATCATCTCCTTCGTTACGCAGACTGCTCTATAAATCGATCGTTTATCCCATTATACGAGCTGACTGGCAAAATGACAAAAACATCCACGATATGTGAAGGAAGGTTCGATGCGCCAGGCCCCAGTCATAAAAGAAAGGCCAACCAGAACATTTCCGGCTGACCTATTCATGCGAAGCTGTCCCAAGTCCATTCCGCGACTGCTCTGGGACAGCTTTGTTCTTCTCTTTTCCAAGGTGAATACCAACTCTCACCCTGTCTTGCTCGCGCGGTGCTTAAAACGCCATTTCGGCGTTAATCAACTCATCCAGCTGATCAATCGTAAGCGTATTATCCGCTGTCGGCTCTTCCAGCTCAAATGCCGGAGTGCCATTGAAATTGGTCATCGTCGAGGACATTGAACCCTTGAATGCCATTTGCTCCCCATCCTGTTGGATAGCAAAGTCAAATCGCAAATTAGAATACGGGGTATTCCCGTCCTTATCCAATGCCATCAACATCGAAAGCTCGTTGATGATCAACATCTCCTTCAACTCTTCCAGACCTGCCTTGATCTCGTCTTGACTTTCGGCCAGATCCTTCTTCGCCTGTTCGGCATCAATGGTTTCGCCAAGCAGCGCAGCATATTCAGGCTTCGCCAGCACGTCAATCAGCTCCGGCAGCGCATCTTCTACCAAGGTTGCCGCCACTTGCTGGAATTGGTCCTGAGTCAAGGAAATGCGCAGCACATCGCTGGCATCGACGCCCGCTGGCAGACCTGCCTCTTCTACATTCACAATTTCCACGTACTCCTCTTCGTCGAAATGCTTCAGCAGCACGCCCATGATATCCATGCCTAACTGCTTTTGCGTTTCAACGTTGAAGGCATCTGGATTGAACGCGCCAGCTTGGGGGTCCATCTCTGCCAGCTGCTCGAAATCCAACTCGATATATTTGCCCACTACATCCTGAGGAAAGATGCCTGCCAACATCGGAATATTCGGCACCTTCACCCACATCTTGTCCTGTTCCATAATCACTGGGACACGGATCGTCATGCCAACGTCGCCGCCCAGCTTTAAGTCCATCGTTGCTTCAGTCTTAAGCGGCTCCTCTTGGTAAGCGCCGCTCGCGCTCAGCGTGATATCACCCAAAAAACCGGCAATCATGCCAGTAGCTGGATCAGCCTGCATCAGCGAATCCGGAAATTCCAGCTTCAGTGTAGCTTCACTGGAAAATTCATAGCTCTTCAATTCCGTGGAAGCCTTCAGGGCCTTATTAAACAATTCTTCCGGCGTTGCAGGACTCTTCGTACAACCAGCCAGCACCACCATGACACAAAGCGCTATCAGGGACAATACCGCTGTCCAACGTTTTCTCATTCGATTCTCTCCTTGCTCCCTTTTTTTTATAATTTGCGCAAATACATCTATTAATCGTAATCGGTTCGACAACAAAAATCAATAATAAATTCGCTGAAACTTTTCCGGCATTTTCCTCGTCTAATACTAGTACCGCCTGAGACGGCATTATTTACATAGTTTTGACCCCCTGCTTGACTTCTTGATTTGAGGTGTTTTATTTGTGGAAAACGCGTAAGTTTTGGCTAATTGTCGGAATCTGTTTCGTGGCCTTGTCCCTCTTTGCAGCTACCGGTCTGGCCTACCAACTGAATCATTGGTGGAATGAAGCGCATATTTCTACCGATCCGGATAAAGCCATTCTGTCAGATAAGCAGAGAGACAAGATCATGACCCAGAAGCTGAATCGAAACGAGCCCGAGAAAAACGAGGAAACCCGCTACGATTTTTATGCGCTGATCATCGGCTTGGATCTAAGGGACGACTCTTTCATGCTCAATACAGACACGATTATTGTTGCTCATGTAATGCCAAAGCGGCAAAGGGTCAAGCTCTTATCTCTCCCTCGTGACTTAAGAGTCACCGATTTGGAAGATCGGTCTGTGAAGATTAACAGTGTGTTTGCGGATGGGTATATGCAAGCTCGGGAGAAGTCACGCCTCAATCCAGACCTGTTGTCGGGGAAAACCGTTAAATTGGGGCAATTTCATATTTACGAAGAACTTCTAAGTTCCGGAATGGTTGTATTAAGAGAAACGGTCGAAGAATATCTGGACATATCAATCGATCATACATTCCTCGTACACTTCCAGACGGTGACCGAACTGGTTGATGCTGTTGGAGGCATAGAGATAGACGTAAAGCGGACAATGGTATGGGATGACGGCGCCGATGGCACCAGCATATATTTCGAGCCCGGTGTCCAGCATGTAAATGGAGAGCAAGCATTGCATTACGCCCGTTTCCGTATGGATTCCAGGGGCGAGCGATACCATTCGAACGACTTCGAACGCAACGAGAGGCAGCAGGAAGTCATTTCCCGCATCGTGGACAAAGTCGTGTCATGGAACAGTCTGCCGAAAGTGTTGGATATGATCGACATTGTCGCCAAGAACGTCAAAACAGATATGGGACAAAACGACATGATCCAGTTGGCCAGAAACTTCTACAGCGGCTGGTCCAGCGGTTCAGTTGAGAGCATCCCTTTCCCCGGATATTGGAACTACCCATTCGTCTATATCGACGAGGAGGATCTGGAGCAAGTCAAACAAGCGCTGAAATCCTTGGAATAGGATGCCAGCGCTTGCTCCCTTTTGAAACTTGAAACATAATTGCCTTGCTGATGCTCCTTCAGAATCCTCTATCCCTCAGTGTGCTGATTTCGCCTCGAGTGGTTGCGATTTTTCACTTTCTTGGAGCCGTCAAGCGGCTCTTTCCCCGCTGTGCGAGGCTGTTCCTGACGGTTGGTCATTTCATATGGGTTTTCCGGGTTTATTCGATGGTCAGACACCTTCGCTCACCTCAACTTTATTGTGTTCCCAGCATGCTCAAGCATGGGTAACGGGAATTACCATTTGAGCGCATTCATGAATATGGCGCACATAATCCGAAATCAGCTCTTGGATCTGTTCATTACGCTCATCTACGGACTGTCCTTCACTTTCCACATCAACGAGCTGCACATCCACTTCGCGATCGTCCATATAGGTGCACTTGAAGTCGAAATTATACCCGGTACGCCCGGCTGTTTGGATCGTGATGCGCAACGCACGCTCATCTCCCTGATCCAAATTGACTTTAGCCTGATCGTTCTGATTCAATACACTCGGCAAATTGCGTTCCCATGCGCGCAGCAGTTCTTCGCGGCTGCTTTGCGGCCTGTCTGCTTTCGTCATTAGCCACCCACCTCCACACGTTTAAAGTGCGAAGGCGGCCTATAATTTATGCACCTTATGCACCGAATTATACGAAAAAAACCGGAGGCAGTCTTCTAGACCCCCCCGGTTCGCTATTTCTGACCAGATGCCTGTTCTATACTCTGTCTTTGTAGGCGTCCGGCACCAAAACTCCTTCTCTATTAAACCACTTGGGTGCATCGACCCCCGACTGCAAAATAATATTGCCGTATGGATCGAAGGCCCCGGTTCTCACAACGGCCTTTGCTCTGTACGCCGCTTCAGACAAAATCTTCTCATGGGGCATCGTTGCCAGGTCAATGCCGTTGAAGATTTGTTTCACCTTATTGATAAGAGGCGGATTATACTGCGGCATTTCTTCCGCATAATATACTTTCTCTGCAATGAAATCTTCTGTAATGAGGCGCAGCACCGTCTCGAGATCCGGCAAATCCCGTTGAATCGCCAAATCCACCCTGCGTACGGCGTTCGGAATCGGGAACCCGGCGTCGCATACGATGATCCAATCCCCATGACCCATGCCCGCAATGACTTCATTCAGATCTTTATTCAATATCTGGCTTCTCTTCATCTGTGCCTCTCCTCCTGTTCATTCATTGTCAGACGACACTTATTCCTGCATGCTCAAAGCCTCTTCGACATTCTCTTCCGATACGAAGATAGAAGGCAGTTCGATCAATTCTTTGACATTCTCTCCATTTGCTACTTGAAGAGCAATTTGGATCGCTTTCTCCCCGTATTGATTTGGATAAATGGCCATCGTTCCCGCTATCCTGCCTTCTTGTATAGCGTGGAATGCATCGATCGTGCCGTCATTGCCCACGATCACGATTCCATTGCGGTTCGCCGCTTCAATAGCTTGGAGCGCCCCAAGAGCCATTTCATCGTTGGCTGCATATACACCATCAATTTCGCTGTGTGCTTGCAGCAGGTTCTCCATAACGGTCAGGCCTTCCGCCCGGTCAAAATTGGCGGACTGACTGGACAAAATTTCGATGTCTGGATAATCAGCCATCGCTTCTTGGAATCCCTGGCTGCGCTCTTGCGCTGTGCTGGTTCCCATTACGCCTTGCAGCTCCACAATTTTACCCGATCCCCCAAGCGCTTCGGCCAAGAACCACCCGGCTTCTTTCCCATGCTTCACTTCGTTATAGCCCAAATGCGTGACGATTTCAGCGCCTTCTACCATCCGGCCGGTTGTAATTACTTTCACCCCTGCATCATTGGCAGCCTGAATAGCCGGAAGTGCTCCAGCACTGTCAACAGGGTCCAGGATTAACACATCAATGCCTTGCTGAATCAAATCCTCGACGCCGCTTAGTTGCGTCGCGATATCATTGTTGGCGTTCACTACGGACAGCTTGGTGCCAACCTCTTCGGCTTCCTTCTCAGCACTATCCTTCACCGAGACAAAAAATGGATTATTCAACGTATTGATGACATAACCGATCTTAACCGAATCCGTGCCAGCTGCCTGGTTGCCGCCTTCCGCTTCAGTCCCATTGCCGTTGCTGTTGGAACCTGCATTCTGATTGGATGAATTGGCTGAGCAACCACTAACTACGAGCATGCACGCAAGAAACAGCAAAATCATTGTCTTTTTCATATGGATGTATCCCCCTAAATGCTTATTGAGTATCTGCGTTGATGAAGCGATCCAGCAATACAGCTACTAAAACAATCGCGCCTTTCACCACATCCTGATAGAACGGCGAGACATTGATTAAGTTCATGCCCGTTGTCAGGACACCGAGTAAGAGAACGCCGATCAGTGTTCCTCCTACACCTCCCTTCCCGCCAAACAGGCTTGTGCCGCCAAGGATGACCGCTGCGATTGCATCCAGCTCATAACCGGTGCCGGCAACTGGTGTTGCCGCCGATAACCGGGCGCTCAAGATGACTGCTGCCAGACCTGCTAGCAAACCGGAAACCGTATACACGATCATCTTATGTTTTTTAACGGGAATACCCGCAAGAACGGATGCCTTCTCGTTTCCGCCAATCGAATAAATGTAATGGCCATGCACGGTTTTGCGCAGGATGAAAAAGAATAGCACATACACGACCACTAGCAAAACGACAGGGAAAGGAATCGGTCCTATGTATCCTTGCCCTATGAATTTGTAAACAGGATCCGATACGATAATTGGATTCCCGTTCGTATACACTAACGTTATGCCGGAGACCGCCGTCATGGTGGCCAGTGTCACGATAAAAGGCGTCAGCTTGAAGTAGGAAACCATCACACCGTTAAACAAGCCGATCACAGCACCTGTCAATAAACCTGCGGCGATGCCGATTAACGGATTGCCGGTTCCCAACGTTACACTGGCTGATACGGCGCCGGACAATCCCACTATGCTGCCGACAGACAAGTCTATCCCTGCGGTTAGAATGACAAGCGTCTGGCCGACCGCAATGATGCCGACAATGGACACCTGTCTCAAAATATTAATCAAGTTCCCGGTTGTCAAGAAATTCGAGCTAAGCAACGAAAAGATAGCCACGACCAGCAGTAAAATCAACAACATCCCATAGGTTTGGATAAATTGAAGATATTTCGATGCCCGATTCGCTGGACTGGCTGCTGCTGATGTTGTCATTGTTTCACCTCTTTCTTTTCCCTTGCGCCAGATGCGTATTCCATTAGCAATTCCTCATTGGCTTCTTCCCGCTTCAATTCTGCAATCACGTTTCCATTGAACATGACAAGAATGCGGTCGCACATGCCGAGGATTTCGTCCGCATCACTGGAAGCAACCATTACGGCTCTTCCCTGATCAGCCAAGTCGGACAGCAAATGGTATATTTCTGAACGAGCGCCAATATCAATGCCTCTTGTCGGCTCACTTAAGAGCACAATATTCGGTTCGGTGTACAGCCATTTCCCCAGAATGGCCTTTTGCTGATTGCCGCCGCTGAGATTTTTCACCGGCTCGCGAATCGAGCTCAATTTGATATTCAAGGCTTCCACATAATGATTGGCGACCGATCGGATTCTGCCGTCCTTCTTGATCCCCCAGCGGGACAGCCGTCTCATAGAAGCCAAGGCTATATTAGATGCTGTTCCCTGTTCCAGAACCAGCCCTTCTTCCTTCCGATTCTCTGTAACCAGCGCAATTCCATGTGCCTTGGCCTTCGCCGGCGAATCCAGCCGGACAGCCTGATTCTGAATCCGGATCTCTCCCTCGTCATACTCTTCTGCGCCGAATACGACCTTGAGCAATTCTGTTTGTCCCGCACCAAGCAGACCGAACAGCCCCAGCACCTCGCCGGACCGGAGCTGCAAGCTTACCTGGTTCAAGACGTGTCCCTTGGTCACCTTGGACAATTCCAAGACGGGTTGGCCCGGCACCCGGTCCGAAGACGGATAATAGTGCTCCAACTGCTTCCCGATCATATGCTCGATGATCTTCTCGCTGCTGAAATCGCGTATCGGTCCTTCCGCCGTGTTCCGTCCGTCTTTCAGAATCGATACATAGTCGCAAATTTCTTGTATTTCGTCCAGCCTGTGCGAAATGTAAACCATTCCGATTCCCTTGTCTTTCAAGGAACGTATAACCGTAAATAGCTGTTCGGTCTCGCCTGTTGTCAATGTCGCTGTGGGCTCGTCCATAATAAGTATGTTTGATTCATCTGACACCGCTTTCATGATCTCCACCAGCTGTTGGTGTCCAATCGACAAGTCACGTACCCTTGCCCGCGGATCAAGCGGAATTCCGTACTTCCCCAGAAGCTTTTCTGTGCATGCTTCCAGCCTGCCCTTAGAGAAAAACATGCCCGCAGCATTGGCGCTGGCTTCTTTGCCCAGATAAATATTTTCAGCTACCGTCATCTCGGGCACGAGGCTGAGCTCCTGGTGAATAATGCTGATGCCGTGCCGCTTCGCATCCGCAGGCGACTGAATGCTAACCTGCTTGCCCTGAACGGTCACCGATCCCGAATCCAGAGTATATACGCCGGATATGATCTTCATCAGCGTAGACTTCCCCGCGCCGTTCGCCCCCAGCAGCGCATGTACTTGCCCGGACAGAAGTGTGAAATGGACATCTTTGAGGATGACATTAGGGCCGAACGACTTGCAAATATCATCCATCCTCAACAATTCAGCTTCGCTCATGGGACATCTCCTTGCGCTCAGCAAGAAATAACTCCACCTGCTCCCTTGTAGGCAGAGCCGGAATAACCTCTTTGCCAGTTACCGTATACGCGCCAACCGCACAAGCATACGCAGCTGCCTCTTGCAACGGCTTGCCTTCCGCCAGCGAAACAGCCAGTGCGGCATTGAACGAATCTCCGGCGCCTGTTGTATCCACCGCAGCAACCGGAACGGAAGGCAGCAGATAGGAAGTTTCTTCAAGAATGACCAGCGCTCCACGCTCGCCCATTGTCACAATAACAGCTTCCGGTCCTTTCGAAATAATGCTGCGCCCGAGCTGAATGCAATCATCATCGGTGAGCCTCTGCTCTGGCGGCAGTCCGCTCATAATCTTTAACTCTGTCTCGTTCGGAGTCACGTATGTTGCGTAAGGCAGCAAATCGTCCAATCTTTTTTGGGCAGGCGCCGGGTTCAGGATGGTCACCTTTCCTTTTTCCCGGGCGGTTTTCAGTCCATACCGGACAGTATCCAGACTGGATTCGAGCTGAAACAAGATGACATCCGACTGTTCGATTGCTTCCGCCGCGTTATCAATATCTTCGGGCATGAGTTCAAGATTGGCGCCGGGATCCACAACGATGCAGTTGTCGCCTTCCTTGTTCAAAAAAACAAACCCTACTCCTGTCATGGATGCACCTGTTCTTTTCAGATACGTCAGATCGATTTGCTCTTTCTTCAGCATGCTGATGGCGTCATCGCCATACCGATCCGTACCGACGCTTCCAATAAATCTTACTTCTCCGCCAAGCCTCGACGCGGCTACTGCCTGATTCGACCCCTTGCCTCCCGGACTCTCGCAAAATCCGTTGCCAAACAGGGTCTCCCCCCATGCAGGCAATCGTTCTGCATTCACAACGAGACCTACATTGTAGCTTCCTATTACCGTTACGCGTGCTCTACTGCCCATTGGTCGATCCCCCTTGCCCTGATGTATCGTCTATTATTGAGATTGTTTGGTGATCATGTGGTTGGCAATCTGCTTGATTTCCTCAATCTCCTCTTCGGAGACAGATTCCACTACACGTCTTACAAGACGCTCGCATTCGTCTTTGACATGACTGTAATCATCGGGGTCCTGGCCTCTGTTTTTCAGCACTTGCGACAACCACGTTTTGCCATAGCCCGTATGAATGGTCTCGTCCGCCCAGTCGAAATCCATATCATGCTGACTCATGCGATCCTGCATCCGTTCGAAATTTTTAATTCGGTCGATTTTCTTGCCGATGTTTTTCGATTCGAAATAAAACAGCATGCCCAAGCGATAGATAGGATCGTGTCCCTTGGATGAATCATAAATGTAAGTGCCCAATGGCAGCTCGTCATCCTCATATCCCCATGAGACCAGACGATCATAGCCCATCCGTACATGCCGGCTTTCGTCATATACCCACCGGGCAGCGTCAAACACAAACGACCATCCCAGCTCTTCTGCGAAGCTGTACAAGATAAAGCCTCCTGTCTCTACCGCCCACACTTCGTTAAAGTGACTGACTGCGCTTCGTAGCTGAAGCTGCATGCCAGTACCGTACGGGAATGCAGGATCTACGATATCCGGCCAATAGAAGCGAACCTTCCGAAAGCTGTCTTCTCTTGCCGGAACTTCCGCCGGCTCGTACTTGCCGGTCAGAGGCTCAATGGCAATCGCATTCGGAGCATCCAGTCCGAATCCCCCGACTTTCTGCAGCCAGAGATCCTGTTGCTTGATCCAGGCGTCCGCTTTTTCCACTTCCTCCTGCGGCACATCGCCTATGACGGAAGCCAGGAATTTCTCCAGGATGTCGATATGCCGAGTTTTCTCTTCTATTGCCACGCGAAGGAAGCGATAAGTAGGTCCGTCCCCGATCTCGTCCGCCACATTCAAGTAGGTTTGATAGGCGGAGCGCAGAGCGGGCTTGATTAATCTGGACATTACCATCATGAAGGCAATGGCGTTCGGTGCCAGATAGCACGAACGAATATAGTCTACAAGCGGCTGGTCTGTGCCGACTTCCAGCATGCGGCTCGGGAAGCGCAGTTCAATGACCCGCTTGCGCAGCATATCAGCAGTCATGGCATCTTCCCAGAGCATTTTGGGAATAAGCGTTTTCATTTCGAAATATGGAATTGCCGGCAGCCATCCTGCCTGCCCGATAATGCTTGCCTGCTCGATCAAATAAAACCGCTTCAGCATCACGGCCGTGTCTTGCCGCATAAAGGTGCCCCTGGCGTTACCGGTTAAGTAATGCGTTTCCGTCATGATGTCGATCACTCCTAACAATTATAATCATGATAATTATAGTATTACCATGTTGTTTATATACCTTTATATACGTCTCATATGTATAATAATTTCGTCGTGGCTATTTGTCAATCCTATTTCGCATATTTTTGATCCGTGTCATTGATTTATATGTTTATGATTGATAATATACCTCTATATACGTATTTTGGAGGAGATAAAATGAAGGAAATGGAAGTTCATCAGTCTTGGTGGGCCATGAGACAAGTGGGCGACGAGAAGGGGGAATGGTCGTTTGAGGAGAAGATCGAGCGCATCCATGCTGCAGGCTTCCAAGGCATACTGGGCAGACTCCCTTCTGCGGAGGAACGAACTGCTTGGAGACAGAAGCTTGATGCATACCAGCTGCGGTTTGGGATCGAAGCGTTCATCCATAACCCGGAGGAGGCCAAGGATTACTTGGCTCGTGCCGTTGATTTCGGCGTGGACTATATCAACGCGCAGGTGTCTACTTCTTTTGTAACCGGCGAACAGGCAATCTCCCTGCTGACACAGATTGTCGAACAAGCCGACACTGCCGGCATTCCGTTCTTTGTCGAGACGCATCGCGGCCGCATTACACAAGACTTGCTCCGCACTATTGCGTACGTGAACCAATTGCCGCAATTGCAGCTAACTATAGATTTTTCACATTATGTTTTGGCTGGTGAGATTCATCGCAACGTTGCGGACATTGACCCTTACTTTGAGCCGCTGCTGCGCCAGACCGCCAGCATTCATGGCAGAATCTCGAATGGCCAACAAATCCAGCTGGACATGAACGAGGCCCTGCGGCACCCTATGCTGAATCATTTTACTCGCTGGTGGGAGCAAGGCATGCGGCATTGGCTTGAATCTGCCTCACCCGGCTCCTTCCTGCCATTTGTTTGCGAATTCGGTCCGCCGGACTATGCCATTACCCAACATCGCAGCGGCGCTTTCGTGGAGACCTCTGACCGCTGGCAATCCGCATTGCAAATGAAGCGTTACGCCGAGCAGCTTTGGAAGGGGATAAAAAAATAGCCTGGTCCGCCCTCACGGGCGAGCCAGGACTGCTTACGTTCTGCGCAAGATGGAGGTCAACTTCATCTGATCGCTACGTATCCATACCTTGGAATATTCTAGGGGCTCGCTCTGATCGGAATAGGTCACCTGCTCGAGCAAAATGATAGGCGTCCCCTTTTCGATCTGCAGGAGCTCCGCCTTGCTTTTTGTTGCCCCTTCCGCTACGAAGGAACGTTTTCCCCAATGGATCTTGCTATTGTATTGTTGTTCCATAATCGAAAACAGCGTCTCGCTTTCAAAATCGACCCTATCCAGATCCGGAAACCGTTCGCAGGACAAATAGTTCTCCAAGTACATAACAGGGATTTCCTCCAGATAACGAATACGCTGGAGCCTATATACCTGATTCCCCTCTTGCATATTCAACACTTCTGCTACAACCTGGGATGCCGCCACACGCTCCACACTGACAACATGGGTAGTAAATTCATTCCCTGACTCCAGCAATGATTCCGCAGTAGATATGAGCCGCTCGGCTACCGGCGATTCCAGCTGCTTGCCCTTGACAAAGGTTCCTTTGCCGTGAATTTGCAAGAGAACGCCTTCATCGACCAGCTGCTTGATCGCTTGTTTCAAGGACCCTCTGCTGATTTGCAATTTATCGGCCAAGTCGGATTCTGAAGGAATTTTCTCATTAGCTTTCCATATTCCTGAGCTGATGTTTCCCCTCATCCAATTCTGTACTTGTACATAGATCGGCTCCGGCCCTGTTTTATTAATAATCGATTCCTTCATGAGTTTCACCTTTTATACGTATATATATATCACTATACCTTTACAGCACTTGCGTAGCAAGTATAGCATAGTTAGCTGGATTTGCCAATCTTCACTTCCTTATAAAATGAGGGGCTGTACAATTATTAATCTGGTTAATAAATACTGCTCTCTTCTCCCTCTCCCGTCACAATTTTCACACTTCCGCTTGTGCCGATTAGCTCCGCACCTGCATTTAGAATCTTCACAGCCGCGTCGAAATTGCGTATGCCGCCCGAGGCCTTCACGCCGACTTCTCCATTGGCAATTTCCTTAAGCAGCGCAATGTCCTCGACCGTAGCGTGGCCGCCCTGCCCCCAGCCGCTTGAATTCTTCAAGTAAGTTACTCCTGCTTCCTTAGCCAGCGTGGCAGCACGGATTTTCTCTTCGCGGTTTAACATGCCGAATTCCAGCATTATTTTTACCGTTTTTCCCTTCGCCGCTTGTACGACAGCAGCAATTTCGGCTTGAAACTCCGCTTCCTTGCCGCTTTTAAACCATCCGTAATTCGGCATAAAGTCGATTTCGTCCGCACCTGCATCGAACACTTCAACCACCTCAGCCACTTTGGACGAGGTCATCATGCCGCCCATCGGAAAACCAAGTGCCGTGCAAACTTTAACGCCGCTTCCTTCCAACTTCTTCTTCACAAAAGGGATCCAGCAAGGCTGCACCATTGCCCCGTCAAACTGATACGTTAAGCATTCCTCGACCACTTTGGCAATATCCTTCTCTGAAGCGTCTGGCGTGACGAGCGTGTGCTGGATTTTCTTTGCCACTTCTTGCGGAGTGTACGTTTTCATGATTTTTCAACCCTTTCTTTTCATTAAATACTTCCTATATAGTTTATATACCTCTATGGACGTCTATAGTATAATCTTTGTTCTTGTTCTTTGTCAACTCAGGAAACAGCTGTCGTCTGACTCGTACCTGCGCCTTCCTCCTCCATTGCGTGGGTTCGATCCCTTAAACCTCCCCGCACAAAAAAAGCCACCCCAAGGGTGGCACTTTTTATGTAACTGGCGGAGAGGGTGGGATACTCTTCGGGTACGCACCTTTCGGCGCGCTTGTCCCTTCGAGACTGCGATGCTCATTCAAAGATGCCCATGCTCCGACGCCCCCACGTCTTCCGTGGGTTCGATCCCTTAAACCTCCCCGCACAAAAAAAGCCACCCCAAGGGTGGCACTTTTTATGTAACTGGCGGAGAGGGTGGGATTCGAACCCACGGAAGAGTTACCCCTTCGCTGGTTTTCAAGACCAGAGCCTTCAACCACTCGACCACCTCTCCATATGAAGGCTGCATAAGCAGCCTTTATCAACATGCAAGAAGCATTTTACCATAACGAACGCCTCATGTGCAATGTCTATTTGCTGGACTTGGGCGTAATTGCTTCCACACCGCCCATATAAGGGCGAAGCGCTTCTGGAATGACGACTGAGCCGTCCTCTTGCTGATAGTTCTCCAAAATCGCTGCAACAGTTCTCCCCACGGCCAAACCGGAACCGTTCAAGGTGTGTACAAATTCAGGCTTGCCGGAAGCTTCTCTGCGGAAGCGAATATTCGCCCGCCGTGCTTGAAAATCTTCAAAATTGCTGCACGAGGAAATCTCACGGTACATCTTGGCGCTGGGCAGCCATACTTCCAGATCGTATGTCTTGGCAGACGTAAAGCCCAAGTCGCCTGTACACAGCGTCATGATCCGATACGGCAAATCGAGCAGCTGCAGGACTCGTTCCGCATTGCCGGTCAGCTTCTCCAGTTCTTCGTACGAATGCTCCGGCGCCACAAGCTTGACAAGCTCTACCTTATTGAACTGATGCTGGCGGATTAAGCCGCGTGTATCTCTTCCTGCCGAGCCTGCTTCCGAACGAAAGCAAGCACTGTATGCAACAAAATATTTGGGCAGATCCCCAAGAGACAAAATGTCGTCCCGGTGATAGTTGGTCACCGGCACCTCTGCTGTCGGCACGAGGAAATAGTCCGTATCCGTCAGCTTGAAGGCATCCTCCTCAAATTTCGGAAGCTGGCCAGTACCTGTCATGCTGTCCCGGTTCACCATATACGGAGGCAGCATTTCTTCGAAACCATGCTCGCTGCTATGCAAGTCCATCATGAAATTAATCAACGCCCGCTCAAGCCTTGCACCCAGCCCGCGATAAAACACAAACCGGGAACCTGCCACTTTCGCAGCTGCTTCAAAATCCAAGATGCCCAGTTGCTCCGCCAGATCCCAATGGGCCCTCGGCTCAAAATTCCATTCAGGAAGCGTCCCCCATTGACGCAGCTCTACATTATCTTCCTCCGATGCGCCAATCGGTACACTCTCATGGGGAATATTCGGGATTGTGAGCAAGATCCCCTGAAGCTGCTCTTCTATGGCGCGGATTTCTTCATCCAATCCTTTGATACGATCAGACACTTGCCGCATCTCGAGGATCAAGTCGTCGGCATTTTCACCGGATTTCTTCATTTTAGCGACTTCTTGGGACACGGTATTGCGCCGGTTCTTCAGTTGTTCGCTCTCTTGCAGCAGCTCGCGCCGCTTAACATCCAGCTCCGTGAAATTCCCTAATTCCGCCGCTGATCCACCCCGGTTCGCGAGAGCTTGTTCTACGGTGGCGATATCGGTGCGCAGCCTTTTGATGTCCAACATCCTGAAAACCCTCCTAATGCCGACGTAACTTGAATAAGTCAAGCTTGGCCAGTTGCTTCTCCAACCATCTTCAAAAAGTACTCATGCAAGCTGCTGTCATCCGTCAACTCTGGATGGAAGGAGCATGCCAACAAATGGCCCTCTCTAGCAGCCACCACCTCATCGTTCACACTGCAGAGCACCTCAACATTGCGGCCGACCTCTTTGATCAATGGGGCGCGTATGAATACGGCCCGGATTGATTGATTAAATCCTTGAATCGGCAAGTCGGCCTCGAAGCTCTCGCGCTGACGCCCAAATGCATTGCGCTGAACCTTAATATCCATTAACCCCAGATGGGTTTCCTCTTGTCCCTCGATGTCTTTGGCAATGACAATCAGCCCGGCACATGTGCCGAAAACAGGTTTCCCTTGCGCGGAGAACTCACGAATTGCCTCAATAAATCCATACGTGCGCATCAACTTGCCGATCGTTGTGCTTTCTCCACCAGGAATAATCATGCCTTGGAGGTCCTTCAGCTGCTCGGTACGCTTCACCGGAACGCCTTCCGCTCCGGCCTTCTCCAACATGCGAATATGCTCCGCTACAGCCCCTTGCAGAGCCAGAACGCCAATTTTCATGTCTGTTCCCTCTTTTTGTGTGTGAATGCCCGATTACCAGCCACGATCCTGCATGCGCTGGGATGCATCCAGACTGGAGATTTCAATTCCTTTCATCGGCGTTCCCAAGTCCTTCGAAATTTCAACGATATGGGCAAAGTCCGTGTAGTGGGTCGTTGCTTCTACGATCGCTTTTGCAAACTTCTCCGGATTGTCGGATTTGAATATTCCGGATCCGACAAACACACCGTCCGCTCCCAAGTGCATCATCAACGCTGCATCAGCCGGTGTAGCAACCCCACCTGCCGCGAAATTAACTACAGGCAGCTTGCCATTCTCGTGCACATAAAGAATTAGATCATACGGCGCTGCCAAATTCTTCGCTTCGGCCATCAGCTCATCCTTGGACATGCCCTGGATCTTGCGAATTTGCGACTGGATTAACCGCATATGGCGAACAGCCTCTACGATATTGCCTGTTCCCGGCTCGCCTTTCGTGCGCAGCATCGACGCGCCTTCGCCAATACGACGAAGTGCTTCGCCCAAATCCTTCGCCCCGCAAACAAAAGGAACCGTAAACTCCTGCTTGTTAATATGGAACACTTCATCAGCAGGGGTTAGTACTTCACTCTCATCGATATAGTCAACGCCCATCGCTTCCAGCATCTTCGCTTCGACATAGTGACCAATTCGCGCCTTCGCCATGACTGGAATCGACACAACCTTCATAACCTCTTCGACGACGCGCGGGTCCGCCATTCTGGCTACACCGCCAGAGGCGCGAATCTCCGCAGGAATTTTCTCCAAGGCCATAACTGCTGAAGCACCTGCTGCCTCCGCAATTTTCGCCTGCTCTGCTGTCATAACGTCCATGATGACGCCGCCTTTTTGCATTTCAGCCATACCGCGTTTAACTGTTGAAGTTCCCGTTTGCATCCCTAATTTCCTCCCGATTCTATTCATTATGCGACACCTGGTCGCTTTTACTCCTAACAAGACATTTTACAATATGCCTCAGCATTGCACAACTCCATACCTCTTAAAATAGGCAACACGGTTCATTTAGAACAAATTCTTGATTCCCCCGAACAGTTCAACGAAGAAGTTCTTGATTGCTCGGAAAAACAAGCGGAACCAGCTTCCTTTCTCTACATCTTCAGCCGCAACCAATTGGACAGTCTGCTGAACATCTGTAATGCCGCTGTAAGTGACAATCAGTTTGCCCAGTACATCTCCCTGTTCAATTGGAGCAATACGCTCGTCTTCCGGCAGAAGCTCGGTAGCAAACGTAATGTTGTCATCTCCCTCGCCTTTCCCAACAATGAAAGTGACGCCCGTTTCAGTGACTACACTAACTTCTGTTTCCTTGCCTTTTTTGATTTCGACTGTTTTGAGATCAGGCAGTTCCGATTTCGCTGGCATAATGGTTTTCATCTCGAAGTTATTGAAACCATAATCAAGCAGTTTGCGGGTTTCCCGGAACCGCTCGTCCTCGCTGCCCGTCCCCATTACCACGCTGATCAACCGCATGCCATTGCGTTCGGCCGTACCAGTGAAACAGTACCCTGCCTGGTTGGTGAATCCGGTCTTGAGACCATCGAGTCCGTCGTATGCATACTGCGCATAGTAGGCGGAGTCTTTCCAGCCCTCCAGCATTCTGTTCCAGTTGATCATCTGCGGGGATGTCTCATCGCCTTCCCGTTGGTAAGCGCGTGTCTGTTGGGAGTATTCAAGCACCTCTGGATGCTTGGTCACGATTGCTTGTGCCAGCAAAGCCGCATCATGCGCCGTCATAAGCGTCTCTCCAGGCACATTCGGAATATGATTGGCATATGCCTGCGGATAATCTTCTTTATTCAAACCCGTTGAATTGACAAAATGCGCCTGTTCCGACATGCCAAGCTCCCGGGCCGTCTGGTTCATAAGTTCCACGAAGTTGGTCTCGCTGCCTGCGATGAACTCTGCCAATGCTACGGAGGCGTCATTCCCTGAATAGATGGACATGTTGCGGAACAAGTCCCTGACTGAGTAGGTTTCGCCTTTCGCCAGCAATTGACCTGATCCGCCAATGCTGCCTGCGTATTCGGTAATCTGAACCTGGCTCTCCCATTCAATCTTCCCGGATTTGATGCTCTCCATCACAATGTACTCCGTCATCATCTTGGCCATGCTGGCTGGCGGACGGGGCACATCCTTGTTCACTTGATACAATACTTGCCCTGTCGTTGCCTCAATCAACACAGCAGCTTCCACATTGAGATTCAAATTAACTGCTTCTTCTGCCTCAGCTGTTGGGACAAGTACAGACAAAAAGCCGATATACATAAGTAAAAATGATGCCAAACAAAGTCGAACCACCGGTTTTTTTATCCGCGTCCAAGCCAACTTCCTTCACTTCTCCTATCCTCATGGATTTATTCAGTACCGTATTATTGTATCACAGGCACGTCCGCAAAAAAAGACAGACAGGCGATCTCCCATTTGTCAGGGGCCTGTCTGTCGGTTACTTATAAGGAGTAGTTCGGCGCCTCTTTCGTAATTTGCACATCATGAGGATGACTTTCGCGTAGACCGGCATTCGTAATGCGTATGAACTGCGCATCATTGATCAACGACTCGATATTCGGCGTACCGCAAAGACCCATGCCGGAACGCAATCCACCGACCAGCTGGAAGACGATATCGGCAAGTGGTCCTTTGTAAGGAACCCGGCCTTCAATGCCTTCCGGAACAAGCTTGGTCTCATTTTCCTGGAAATAACGATCCTTGCTGCCATCCTTCATTGCACCGAGCGAACCCATGCCTCTGTATACCTTGAAGCGGCGTCCTTGGAAAATCTCGGACTCTCCCGGACTTTCTTCTGTTCCTGCGAACAAGCTGCCCACCATTACTGCGCTAGCTCCCGCGGCAATTGCCTTCACAATGTCGCCTGAATACTTAACGCCACCGTCAGCGATGACCGGAACGCCGTATTCGCGCGCTACAGTAGCACAGTCATAAACGGCAGATATTTGCGGTACGCCGACCCCTGAGATAACACGTGTCGTACAGATTGAGCCTGGCCCTATACCGACCTTGATGATGCTAGCTCCCGCTTTAATAAGATCTCTTGCTCCTTCGCCGGTTGCCACGTTGCCTGCACAAATCGGCAAATCGGGATACGCCTCGCGAATTTTCTTGACAGTATTCAATACATTGATATGGTGACCGTGTGAGGAATCTACGACGAGCAGATCAACGCCTGCCTCCACCAATGCTGCCGCTCTGTCCATCGTGTCCTTCGATACGCCTACCGCTGCTCCTGCAAGCAGCCGGCCTTGTTCGTCTTTGGCCGCATTAGGGAACTGAATGGCCTTTTCAATATCCTTGATGGTAATGAGTCCCTTCAATTCATTGTTCTCATCAACCAAAGGAAGCTTCTCAATTTTATGCTGCTGCAGAATTCCCTCCGCTTGCTGCAGCGTAGTACCTACTGGCGCAGTGACCAGATTCTCCTTTGTCATCACTTCGCTAATCTTGATTGCATAGTCATGAACGAACCTCAAATCGCGGTTCGTCAAAATGCCGACCAGCTTGTTATGCTCGTCCACAATTGGCACACCCGAAATGCGGTACTTCGCCATAACCGCCTCTGCATCAAAAACATGGTGATCCGGTGTAAGGGAGAATGGGTTCGTAATAACGCCGCTTTCCGATCTCTTTACCCGATCCACTTCTTCCGCCTGCTGCTGAATCGACATATTCTTATGGATGATGCCTATGCCGCCTTCTCGCGCCAGTGCAATCGCCAGCTTCGATTCGGTGACTGTATCCATCGCAGAACTGACAAAAGGCACATTCAATTTGATCTTGCCAAGCTTGGTCGAAATGTCGATTTCCTTGCCGAACACTTCCGACCTGCCCGGCAGCAACAACACATCGTCAAATGTCAAACCCTCTTTGGCAAATTTGGTTTCCCACACACTCAAGTCCTCCTCGTTTCCTTCTATGTCCGTGTATATTAGTGCAATATTAGCAAAGCGGTTTTAGGCTGTCAAGAAAAGTTATGTCCGCTTGTGCAAAGCGTTGATTGCGTCTCGTCTAATCCCCTTAGTCTGGTGTATATGGCCTTTTCCCTCAGATGCCATTGAACTATAGATGTTGATCACTGCTATATGTAGTTTGTCAATATCGTCCACCGCATAATCATCCGCATTCAGATACACATAATGGAGTACGGAATGGGGTACGGATCTGTTATCTGCTCGGTTTCTTGCACGCTTTTCAGTTCAAATGTGTAAGGAACCCTACAAGAAACAGCACATAAACGATTAGCACAAAAAACGTGCGTACCACAAAAAGCGCGACCGCCTCTCATTCGAGAAACAGTCGCGCTTCGTGGGTTGCCTGGCAGCGTCCTACTCTCCCAGGA
>NZ_BOVK01000021.1 GCF_018403685.1 Xylanibacillus composti | reverse complement strand
CAAAATCTTTGACAGACCCGAGAAATCGGAACCGTGGGTTGCGCCGAACTATTATTCGTTATATTCGGTCCAGGCTATGCAGATTCAGGTATATTCCGTGCAGACACAAGCTTTCTTATACCTATTTTAGCTTCGGGGCCTATTCCTTTCCCTACTTATTTGTCTTACTCTTATAATATTTGCGAACGAGAATCTTGGCATATGGTTTTGTTTCCCGCCTATCATTTTCAAATTCCCCCGATTCGACGAATGCTGCATCTGTACTGCTGAAGGTATTTGATGTTCCTTTTAATGTTGCTTGTAATTCTGCAGCAGTCGATGCATCTAGGAAACCCAGCTGTCTTCCGTCTTCTGTCATGATCTTTACGGCATTTTTATCGTGAGGATTATCCGGATCTCTGACCAGATTTAATTTTTGTCCAGCTCTACAGGACTTTGCGATTTTTATGCGTGAGGACCCGTCATCATTTTCATATGTAATCCCCGCAATGTTGACCGTGAATTCTCGAAAATTCTTCTCCTGCGCTACTTCGGTTGTTGCAGCAACTTCAATCTTCATTCTGCTTCTCGTTTGGGCCAAGATGAAAACTGCATGCAATATACCAGGTATCCAAAACAGGAGAGTAAAAAACAGATTCACAATAGCGGCTCTCCATCTTCCGGTTAGTAATACAGCTACTGGGGGGAGGAAGACGGCAAGGAAATACATCATTCTTAATCACCTCGTAGATATGATACGACTATTTTCGGCATAAATTTACCAAAATCCTCCTTGAAATCAGTTCTACCAGGCATGTTTGTTCAAAGTTTTGTTTTTGATAGGCAGATCCATTCTTTCAATTCTTCCTGCAAGCTCCACATGTGTGGTGCGTTTACCGAGCCCCAAGCCTCATTTGCCGCCAGATACGCTGGAACGCGATTTATCGCCGCGATAGATATGCGGCAAATCCACAGGGTCGATGCCGGCGCCGTTATCCTTGACAGTGATCCTGACGGTGCCGCCTTCTTGGACTGCGCTCATGGCGATCATGCACCCGTCCGCGTCCACGTATCGCGTCGCATTATCGTTCAATTTATCGAAAATTACACATATGCAGACCGTTAAAAAAACTAAGCAGTTAGTCGCGTCTGGGCAACTGACTGCTTAGTTCTATTAGTGTGATTCATCAAAATCAATTATAATCTGGCAACCCTTTAGATCGTCCTGTAACCAGAAGGCAAGGTTCCAGAGTTTCTTATTCCCCGCACTTGCTCAACTGTCAATCTTTGATTCGTAGCAATAAGCGATTCCACATCCGCACCATTGATGAGATCATCGAGATCGGCTATATTGCGGTTTCTGCGCAAAATCCTGAAGTTACCGCGGAATCTTGTACGCGTGAACAAAACAAGTGTGGCGTTGTCGCTTGTGGAGAAGAAACGAAGACTTTCGGCGTCTTCTCCACTAATAACGTCATCGAGAGTACGAATACCGAGATTGCCCCTTAATACCCTCGAAGCTCCGCGGAAGTTTTCATCAGTAAAGAGCGTGAGCCGGGGATAAGTTTGAGAAATAGTTGCAGACTTTTGAATCATGTTGCTTCACACCTTTCAGTTCTAGGATATTACAAATTATTCATAGAACTTGAGATGTGCATAGACAAAAGTTATCGTCTCTTCGACCATTTTGAAAGGACGAACAGCTTTTTACAGTTGTTGAACAGTACATAGAATACGGTATAAGCTGTTCTGGCTTACAAACTATCGGCAGTCTCTCTTCTTTCAAGTCTCGCTGCACACTCCACATGTGTTGAGTTGGGAATAGGAACATGAATCACTCCTTTCATTTACTGAGGGCTTTTTTCGATTTTGCCTGCCCATCTTGGCTTGAACGCTGCTCGTAAAGCCTGTTTTATAGATAAAAGTTAGCTTATAAGGATTAGGGTTACCTTCATTAAGGCTCTCTCCAATTATAACTTTATCAACGACGCTCTCAAACACATTCCGGTCAAATGTAGACAGGATGGCATTCGTTTGAAGCACTTTGCGGAAATGTTCAATTCTTTTCTCGATATTGATTTCTTCTTGCGCCGCTTCCTCCAATCCCTCTCTTTCGTCGAGCAGTTCGGTCAACGTGGATTCGAGTTCCTCAAACTTACGCTCATATGTTGGGCGGTCTATTTTTTCTTCCAGATGCAAGTCGATCAGTTTACAGCGCTTATGTTCAATCGCCTGGATTTCATTTATAATTTTGTTCAATTGTTTTTGATTGTTCTGGTCACTAAATACGGATTCCATTCTGATTAATAATTCGTCTAACACATCCTTATGATTACTACAAACTAATTTGTACGTTTCAATAAATGCACCTTCAATAATTTTTTCTTCTATTCCTTTGCTGTGCGGACAAAATCTTTTTCCCTTCTTCGTGTTAGTGGTACACTGCCAAATTGTCTTTTCATGCGATGTACCACTATTCCAACTCCGCCGAGAGAAGTTGGAACCACAGAACGCACATTCCAACTTGCTGCTAAAAGCGAATTTCCTACTGTATTTTTCCCGTTTACTGCCTTGTTTAAGCTTCCCGCGATTTTTTCCTCTACGGTGCAATATATCCTGTGCCTTGTTAAAGACTTCTTCGCTGACAATTGGCTCATGATGATTTTTGATGTAGTATTGATCTTCCTCACCATGATTTTCAAGTCTGCGCTTGGAAATCGGATCGAGAGTAAACGTCTTTCCCTGAAGGAGATCACCTTTATATTTCTCATTCTTAATAATGCCTAGAACAGTTGTATCATTCCATTCGGGATTCCCACTTTTCGTCTTATATCCAAATTCCATCAGTTCTTTTGCAATCACGTATGCACCAACACCAGAAATATAGCGCTCAAAGATGTAGCGTACAATCTTAGCTTCTTCTTCGTTTACCGATATCTGTTTGGTAACGGGATCATAGTCATATCCAAGGCAGCTTTGAAATCCAACCAGTTCCCCACGTTGCATTTTCATTTTCAAGCCCATTTTTACAATAGAAGAAATATTCTCAACCTCTTGTTGAGCAACCGAACTTAAAATGGTTAGTAACATTTCCCCATCCATAGTAAGCGTGTTGATATTCTCTTTCTCAAAAAATACAGCAACGTTTCTTTCTTTCAACATGCGAACATATTTCAAAGTGTCCACAGTATTTCTGGCAAACCTTGAAATGGACTTGGTAATAACCATATCAATTTTGCCATCCATGCAATCCTTTATCAGTCGTTGGAAATCATCACGTTTCTTCACTTGGGTTCCCGTGATGGCTTCATCCGCGTAAATGTCCACCAATATCCAATCGTTTCGTTGGCTAACCATATCTGTATAGTGAGCAACTTGCGACTTATAGCTGCTTAACTGTTCTTCCGTGTCGGTACTCACTCTGGCATAAGGAGCAACGCGCAGACGGTCTGGCCTTCCTCCAACACGATCTGATAGCTTCCGATTGGCTTTGATTACTTCAACTGCGTACCCCATTGTTAAGGCTCCTTTCGTCTTATTATCACGATCAGTGTAATAAGAGTTAAGCAGACCAACAATTGTGCGAATCAAGAAGTCAGGTCTGAAACAACATCGTATTCCTTCATGGTTTTGTTTTTGATAAGAGTAAACTCTTTTTCCGTAATCAGTGACAGAGCCAATAATTGTTTCAACATGGCAATTTGCATGCTATATCTGATTAATTTTCGACTCATCATAAGCCCCCCCTGTTTGGTTCATTACATCTAAAACAGAGATGCGACAAAGGACGATCACCTTATACGCATCTCTGTTCTTCCTTGTTTTGGTTGTATCGCATAAATCCAATTCCAGCGGCCGGTGGTTAACGGCCTCATAGGTATAGTCCGAATACCTCTCCCAGGATCGCTGCAAGCCGCCCCCATTGCGTGATCTGCCTAAAGCAGAGCTGTGGCTGGACGGAAGTATCATTATCCCCCGCATGGGTCATCGCCTTAAATGGAACCACCATTTATTATTGCACGGACAAAAATAAAATCGCTCTCACCCTGCTACTTCAAACACAGATCGAAAAAACAAGCAGAATGGTCATGGCGCACCTGCAAATTGGCTTTCCTAGGCATGCGGGGAACGTACTGGAATGGATGGTATTTAATTTTCAAGGTACGGAAAAACAGTAGAGGACATGCCCCTCTATCATCCTTTTCATTTTGAAGCCAAAATCGGACCTTTCTGCGAAAAAATAAATAGGAGAGGATAGAAAGCTCTTGGTACAGAGATTAGAAATCTCCGGTAGCGTGAGCTATAATGATGGCGAGGTGATCACATTATGGAAGAAATGGTCCCAACAAGAGAGGTTCTGAGCTTTGTCAGAAAGCTCAAAAAAATGATGAATCAATGTGAGGGAAAATAATGTGAGTATTTCGAGATCATCATCTGCATGCTCCGAGAGTTTAATCTCGGTTACAGAATAGATGGGATGTATCTATTGCCGAAAAAAAATAAAAATGGCCACTTAATGCTGTCGCGATTAAATCTCGGTCAATAACCAGCTTTACATGTAAAGAAACTGAACAAAGTGAAGAAAATCCCGTTGAAGGTGGAAGCTAGTGAACTGGGGGATCCCGAAGAATAATTCAAGAGCTTAATGCGCTGCAGGTTGTTCAGATTACTCATTATATATAGGTGCTGGTCATTGTCCGCCGCTCGACCCTGCATGCAATGAATGAACAAGCTGCACTTGCTCTGCCCTCCTATTGCCAAAAACATCTCCAGTATGGCAGATGGAATGAAATCGAATTAAGGCGTGCTCTGCATTTTCGAAATCGCCATGGACTAGCACGCTCTATTGCTGAAGTTCAGCTAAATTAGCGGAAGATAGTTTCGCAATAATACGATCAAAATCTTCTGTTACCTCATTGCAATTAAGCCAGCAGTACCACTTAAACTCAGATGTTGTTTAACTGACATGTATAGACTCCATTTCGTTGGTTTTCTGGAAAAGCCTTGTCTTATCTTGTGCTTATATTGCGACAGTTATGTTGAGAGTTATCCTTAAGGGGCAAACTATATAGCCTGTGAATTAGTATCCAGGTATGGTTTCATCTGAACTAAGTACCTTTCTCAAAGACCGGAAAAGCTTCTTCTTTGGAAACATGAATCATTTCTTGAGGGAATGTTTTCTTAAAGTACTTTTCTACTCTGAGATGGATATCTTTTTGATACCATTCCGAAAGTCCATAGGCTTTGAACAACTGGTGCATGCCGAGTCGTTCAGAGTGTTTCCCCATCGAACCATCCCCGATATTAAGTGTATCTATCCATATCCGATCTACGATACCTTCCAGTAACTTTGGGAAATCCGGAGTGAACGGCAGTACAGGTGAAATTGACGCTTGTGTAGTTATCCCTACCTCATGTACTTCTCTTAATGCTTGAATTCGCAGCTTAATTCCCGGTGCAACCGGAGCAAAAAGCCGCTTTATATCTTCCCGATCGGTTTCAATTGTCATTGACAAAATGTGCTTCAAAGATAGGAGTAAGCACTTGGAGAAGAGCCTGTTGGATAAAGCGATCTACCACAGTCGAAATGCCAAATAATCTGACAACGCCGTCGGGTTTCGGGATTTCGACCCTTCGGACTGGTGCCGTTGATAGGCCCCTTCTAATAATTGTTGTCGTATAAGCGGCCAGTACTCATGGGACTCGGAGTTTGCCGGACGACGCTTAACCATCACTTCAAGGTCCTCTGGGCTTCACCCGTACTTCCCTGAAGGAGTTCCATAGGAATTCTGCTTCAACGCGTCGTTCTCGAAAACGTCTGATCCATCCCTGAGTTGACGTTTGGCCCTTCCCTTTTTCAGGCGTCCCTTACTCACGCACTATGACCTCTGCTGACTCCTGCACGCTCAGCAAAACCTTACGGCCTTGGTTACCATCCTCAGATGGCGTGCCATGCAGGCCTCCCCGGATAAGGATGCGTACTTTCATCCATGCACCTGTCCAATATACTCATACAGCCCTTGGCGGCTTAGGACTTCGCCTTGTTTCGCAGACTCGTCCGACTGTACTAGCCTCACATTGGATTCGTGTATCTCAGGTCGAGTGTTTGCCTCCAGCTTCCTTAAGATTCCACCTCACGATGGACACCCTTACTTTTGGCTAACGGTAGGCGCTCGACAGCCCCCGTTCGGGACTTTCACCCTAAAGCACGGCACCCATGCCGGGCGTACCAAAAAGGGTGCAGAAGCAAAAGCGCTTCTGCACCAAACCTTATTGTGACAACAGCTCCAACAATCTCAGGATACTGGTGACCGCTTCCGCGCGGGTCAGCGTCTCATTCGGCGCGAAGAGATTGCGATCGCGACCGTGAATGATGCCCATGATACGAACCTCTTCCACGTAACTTTTCGCCCATGCCGGAATACTGGCATCGTCTGCAAAGCGGGTGTGCGCATGGTCGGTCAACTCCGCTCCTGTTGCTCTTGCGATCATCACCGCCATTTCCACACGAGTGACCGGGCGACCAGGTCGAAATGTTCCATCTTCATATCCTGACACAATGCCTGCCCTTGCCGCCAAATCAATCGCTTGCTTTGCCCATTCGCCAATTTGCTCCCCGTCCGCAAAAGCAGGCGCATCGCCTCCCGCTTCTCCTTCCAGCCGCAAGGCATGAACGAGCATCAACGTAAATTCAGCGCGGCTGACGGCATGATCCGGCCTAAACGTACCGTCAGGGTATCCGGCAACGATGCCTTTTGCATAGGCTTCCTGAATGAACGGCTCCGCCCAATGACCCGCAATATCCGCAAATAACGGCTCCGGGGAAGGCGGGTCCGGCATCTCCTCTTGCATACGTTCCACGGTGATGGAATACGTTCTGCGCGTTCCGTCTTCTGCAGTGACCACGATGTCAATGATATCCGTATCCGTGTGCAAGGGGATGCGAATGCTTCCCTGATCACTCCGGACTTGCCGACCATTCACGCTGATTCCAGCCTGATGATGTGCAGCACGGATCGTGAGCTGGATGCTGTCAGCATCATGCGGGATCAAAGCCTTGTACATCGTAATGTCCCCCGAAAATTCCGGTGTCAGCACGCCTTCTGACAAGATGAGCTCCCTCAGTGTCGCATTGCCGGAGCGTGCAGAGGCAGGCGGACTCGGCGAATCTGAAGGATCGGGCTCACGCACCAGACGAAAGCGCTGGGATATTTTATAACTCTCTTGACCCACCTGATCTTTGGCGTAAATGTGCAAATACCAGTCGCCGCCGTTTTTGTCTGCATAACTCAACGTGCTTTGGTTAATGAAAGGTTGCCAGTCGGCATGTTCATCCAACGGGTCTGAACTCGTTGACCAAACATAACGGAGGGAAGCGGCATCGATCCCGCTGCCGTCGTCCTTCACGTTGACTTGACTGGATATGGTCCGCGAGAGGGTTTCATCGCCGTCGGGTTTCAATTCGATCTCCGGATTCGTGTGATCGATACGGATGAGTACATGCTCGCTCATTTCATTGCCTAATACATCTTCCACTCTGAACCAAAGCGAGTACTGCCCCTCTGTTGTGAAGTCGAGCGGATCATGATAAATCTCCCAAGCCGCTCCTTCATCCAACGAATATGCAATGGGCCGCAGCGCGATCCCGTGGTCATGAGAAGCATAAACCGCTGCGGTCACACTTTGGTTCGTCCACGTTCCGCCGAGATACGCTTGACTGTCATTATCGGTAAAATACAAATCCACTTCCAGCTTCAGGCCGCTTCTGCTGATCTTCACGGTCCGCTCAACGAGCGTACTCTTATTGCCGATGTCATCCATCGCTTGCGCCTGGATCTTCGTTTGCCCTTCTTCCGTCACCTCGAAGCGAATCGGTGTACCGTTAAATGGATGGTCCTCCCACTCCTCGTCGCCGATTTTCACGCGTATCGTGTGAACATCTGTCTGCCTTGGGTTAGCAGCGCTGTGGTCGATCGACACTTCCACTTTGGCAGCATTGGTCCAGCCGTCGGGATGAAGGGTGATCGTCGGCGGTTCCGGACTTCCGCTGTCCACGACGATGGCGAAAGTCTCCGACTTGTCGAATAAAGATACGGTAATCGTTGCTTTACCACCTTTGACAGCATGGACAGTCCCATCAGAATCAACGCGTACAATTTCAGGAACATCGGGATCAATGGTATATCTGGCGGATCTAACCCCATTGTACTGATCACCATTCTGATGCTCTGTCTTCACGATAATCTTGGTCGAATCATCAAGAGTCAAATCATTCTCTTCAATGGAAATCTCCCAGGAGATCAACGGATTTTGCCAGTGAAGAAATGGCATTTCACCTTCGTAATGGTACCATCCGTCGGTGAGGTCCCAATCGCTAAATGTATCCGGATCCAATAAGTCTTCCTCTGCCACTGGCGTTCCAAACCCATTGTCAGGGATCGGATCGGAATAATGATCCTTGACCCAAAAGTTGTTTTCCACGATGATGTCACTACCCGGTCTAAAATAATTTTCACCAATAAATCCATTGATCGTATCATCGACCGGTCCCGTGACTTTCCCAGTCACATAATTTTGAGCGATTACGAAGGTAGTATCCGACCCGGATGTTGTGACATTATAGCCAATGAGACCACCCACTTGGCTCTGACCCGTTACATCACCTGTTGCATAGGAATTTCGAACGATGATCGTACCGCCCGGTAAGACGGCATTGCTGCCGATGAATCCTCCTACCTGGCTATCGCCTGTAACGTTCCCTTCCGCATAACTATTCGTTATTACATTAACACTGTCCTTATTATCAGTTTCGTTTCTTCCGATCAATCCACCTACAAATGTTGCACCATCAACATCTCCGGAGGCATAGGAATCACGAATGCTGACCGTTTTATCATTTAAGCCGTTCAGAAGTCCTACAAGTCCTCCAACACTATCCACGCCATTAACCAAAATATCTGCATGGGAGCCGACCAGTTCACCTGAATGCCTGCCGACTAGCCCCCCGACAAAGTCATCACCTTGAACCAAACCATCATTGGCGGAGGCGTTTTCAATAACTCCATAATTGAGCCCGACCAGACTGCCGACACAGCTACTCCCGTTTATCGTGACATCTTCAAGGTGCACATTCCGGATCTCGCCTTCTTCCCCTACTGCGGCGAACAATCCTTGACAGAGCTCTTCACGGTCGATTTCTAAATTCGAAATCGTAAAACCATTTCCATCAAAACTGCCTGTAAACAGAGTTTCTGGATGCGAAGTGTTAAACCCTGATGCGATCGGTTCCCAGCCTTCTCCATCACTGTAATGGAATAAATCAATATCTGCTCCCAACTTGAAGTGGGAATCCAGATAATTTCTCACTTTGTCCAGTTGTGCAGGGGTTTCGATGATATATGGGTTTTCTTTTGTACCGTCTCCACCAGCAAAATCACTGCTTGACGGCGCGAATGCACCGTCATCGGCGGCCTGAACCGATATGCCGACATTCCCAAACAGTTGTGTCCAGGTCCATCCGAAAAAAAGAACTAACGCCGCCAACAGAACGGATGATTTAAACGGTCTCATTTTCCTTTCACTTCCTTTCTAATGTGCGGAGACCGCAAGTTCCACATCATTGTCCGTCATAAAGTCCACTCCTCGCCTTCTCCAAGGCTTCCAGATCAATTCTTTCCATCGCAAGCATGGCCTTGTTCACGCACTGCTGTTGTTCCCCGGATTCGTCGGAACTGATCGCTTCCCAATCGGAGGGAAATACTTGTCAGCACGATGCTCTATCATCTATCCAACAATCTTAGCAGCATCACCGTCGCTTCTGCACGGGTAGCCGTTTCGTTCGGCACAAACCGGTTTCCGCCGCGGCCATCGACAATGCCAAGTTTGCGGATGGCTTCGACCGCACCTTTCGCCCACTGCGGAATCGTTTCATCATCGGCAAAGCCGGTTGACGCATTCGCGTTAAGCTGTAGTTGTAACGCCCGAGCGATCATCACCGCCATTTCTACGCGGGTGATCTGTGCGTTTGGCCGGAAGCTGCCATCGTTGTATCCATCCACGATGCCCGCTTGTACGGCCTGCGCAACGGCTTGCTTCGCCCATCCGCCGATCCGGTCATGATCCGTGAAAGTTAGCGCGGAGCCGTCACCTTCCAGTTTCAATGCACCTGCCAGCATCACAGTAAACTCGGCGCGTGTGACTGGATGATTCGGTTTAAATGTGCCATCTGGATAACCGCTGACGATGCCTTTCTCTACAGCACGCATGATATAGTCCTCCGCCCAGTGTCCAGCGATGTCGGTAAATGCAATAACCGGTTCATTTGGCTTTGGCATTTCACGATAAATGGTCAGCGTATAGGTTTTCTTCGTGCCATTCTCCGCTTGTACCGTTAGCTCAATCGTATTGTCGCCTTCCTCCAAATCGACTTGAATACTGTCCGTAATTACCTTGCCCTTCCATATCACTTTCGCCGCGGAGTGAGCTTCTTTGACCACAATCTCAATTCGTTCGCCTTCTGTACGGGCCGTATATTCTGTTGTTCCAGAAGTAAATGAAGGGCTTAGTTTCAATAATTTCCCTTCCACCCATACTTGCAGATCCGCAAGATCCGCATTGTTGGATAACACACGGCCGCCCCCGCCACCACCGGAACCGCTGTTACCTCCTGGTGCTCTTGGGGTCGCTATCGCTACATTGGAGAAATCGCTGGCCCCCTTCACAGTGATAGCCTTCACTACAAATGCATACGTTGTTCCGTTCGTCAATCCCGTGACATTGTAGGAATTCGCCGACACATTCGATTGAATGAGCTTCCAGTTCGCCGGATCGACAGGAACTGATGTGCCTTCCGCTTGGTAAACCGCATAAGTCACGCTGCCTGCTTCCGTAACCGCATCCCACTTTAATGTAACGGAACGATCAGCCGCCGAAGCTGTTAAATTCGCCGGTGCAGGTATCGTTGCAATCGTATACTGTTCCTCCAGCACTTCACTGTCCAGCATGCCTTCCTTCACAGCAATCGCCTTGAGCGTCATCTCTGTTGTCACTTCGATGGGCGCGGTATATTCGGCACTGCTGCTCGTCGGTTCGCTGCCGTCCGTTGTGTAGTAGATTGTTGCATCGTTCGTATACGTGCTCAACGTCACCGTTGTACCAGCCGGGACTGCACCGCCCGCAGGACTGGCGATCGGCTTGGCGACTTGATCAGGAGGTAGGATCGTGTAATGCTCCTCCAGCACTTCGCTGTCGAGCATGCCGTCCTTCACCGCAATGGCCTTAAGCGTCATTCCCCCAGTCACTTCGATGGGCGCGGTATATTCCATACTGCTGCGGCTCGGCATACTGCCGTCCGTCGTGTAGTAAACCGTTGCTCCTTCCGTTGTCGTGCTCAATGTTACCATTGTACCTGCCGGGACTGCACCGCCCGCAGGACTGGCGACTGGTTTCGATACTTGCTCTGGCTCTGCTTCTCGTAAGAGCTTGATCGTATACGTTTTACTTTCTTGCAAATAAGGGGATACTTTCACTTGAACAACTGTTTGTTCACCTTCAACTTCGACCTTGACTCCTTCGACCTGATCGGATTGTCGCTTACCATTCACATACACATCGGCATACTCCGGGTTTTCCAATGTAGCCAGCACATTCACTGAAGTGACGCTATTATCAATTAGAACAGTGTATTCCTGCTCCGAAACATCAAACAAGAACTCCAATTCTCCACCACTTTGATCGGTCAGTTTGATCGTTTTGAGATCACTTGTTGGAATGTTGAGTTGACCTGAACGATTATCACCCCAGGCCACGATCGTCCCATCCTCTTTCAAGGCAAGCGAATGATAGAATCCCGCTGCAATCGCGATCACGCCGCTTTTCGCTGCATCAGGTACAACCGTTTGTCCGTGGTCGTCCGATTCTGTGTTGTCTGAAATGCCCCAGGCAATGACAGATCCATCAGACTTCAAGGCAAGAGAATGTGCATACCCTGCCGCAATGGCGACAACATCACTTTTCGCTTCCTCCGGCACATCAGATTCTCCGAATTCGTTTCTCCCCCAAGCAAACACCTTCCCCGATTCAGTTAATGCCAAAGAATGATGAACTCCTGCACTAATGGCTACTGCATTGCCCTGCACCTCTTCAGGCACATTGAGTTTTCCCCGACTCTTATCTCCCCACGCAATCACATCTCCGTCTTCTTTTAGCGCTAAAGAATGCCAATATCCCGCCGCGATGGCGACAACGCCGCTTTTCGCTGCATCAGGTACAACCGTTTGTCCGTAGTCGTTTCTCCCCCAGGCAATGACTTCTCCCGAAGATGTGAGGGCTAACGAATGGAAGGCACCAGGTCCCGCAGCAATGGCTACGATATCGCTCTTCGCTTCCTCCGGCACATCGGTTCCCTCTGCTCCCCCCCAGGCGATGACCTCGCCGCTTACTGTGAGAGCCAGGGAGTGATTATCTCCCGCGCTCACCGAGACAATATTGGACTGCGCTTCATCGGGGACTTCAATGGGGACCATGGTTTTGTCAATTTTATTCTCCCCCCAGGCGAGCACTTTCCCGTCCGCTGTTAAAGCTAAGGAATGATTCCGCCCTCCTGCGATTTGCAGGATTCCTCCCGAACGATCACTCAAGGCTGGATGAAAACTCCCTTGAGCAGACACGTTGTCATAGGGTACCGTGATCAGAAACGACTGCATGAGCAGCAAAGCGATGCACAACCTCACCAAGCCTCTCCTCCTGTTGCATATGTATGATTGTTCCAAGCTTTTTCCCCATGGATTCATCTCTTACAAATCCTCCTTCAAGTTAATCTCTGCATAGCTTCACCCCATCTATTGTATATTCTTCCAATCCCATTGTGATCAACCCTGCCCGGCACAAAAGATCAAAAAGGTTGAGCAGGGTGGTTGAGATAATTTGTACAAAATAAAAAGAACGGGTCAGAACAATTGTAGTGTTCTGGCACGTTCCAACGCTTGTAAGCGATTTTTGGATTGCAATTTGCAGTAGATATTGTTAATATGTGTTTTTACGGTTGCCAGGGAAACATTCAATTTAAGCGCGATTTCTTTATTAGACATTCCCGTTTCCATCAACCGAAGCACGCTTTGTTCTCTGGCTGTAAGAGCAGCCAACGTTCTATCATGGGGAGTACCGGCTTCCCTTTCGGCTAGCGGAATCAGTCTCCGCAGCCGTTTCACATAGGATAAAGGCACCTTATGGCTGGGGCGGCGAAGCTGATTTTGGCGCAATCGGATATATTGATCCATCAATTGCCCAAGTGATGCTCCTTCGTCGACAAAGGTCCGGATATACCCTTCCGGCCGCGCCAATGCCAGCGCTTCTTCCAGTACGTCCATGGAGTCCGAAATCTTTCCTTGTAAGGATAGGATCATACTCTTGTGAACGAGCAGACGAATTCGGTCGCTTTGCCGTCCTTCTTCTATTGACAGCTGGAGTAGACGCTCCGTCAATGCTGCGGCTTCTTCCATTTTTCCTTGCTCCGCCAATATAGAGGCCAGTAAATCGTATTCCTTGATCATGGATACCGGAATTTCATCACGGAATCGCAAGCGGCTCTTTCTCAGCCATTGTCTCACCGGTTTCTCTTCTCTATGCATCCTGCCCAGCATGGCGCGAAACGAGGCGATTTTCCCGGACAAACGCGAATTCGCCGTCTTGGACGTGAGTTGGGTTAGCTCGCGTAATATGTGCTTTGACGTCGCCTCGTCTCCTTGTACGGTGGCAATGCGGGCAAGCCAGAGCGCTGCGATGGTCGCCAAGCTTCGATGATCATGCAATCTTCCAATATCATAGGCTTGGCGCATCAGCTTTTCCGCTTCGACCAAGCGATTTCGTTCGTACTGCATTTTGCCTAAGTCGATATAAAGATGAGCAACAAAATAGACATTTCGGGTTTCAGACCAAATCGACAGCAAGGACGTTAACACCTGCTCCGCCAATCGAAGGCTGTCATCCGACACGTAGATATCCCACACCGGATGATAGCCATCCACGTCGCTCCCAAACTCAATGAAGAAATCGCCTTCCGGATGCTTCTCGACATATTCATGTGAAAATTGAACGGCATATTCAAAATCACGATCCAAAAACGTGCGAAATGCAGCCAGAAAAGCGAGTCCGGCTTGCAATGTTTCGGCTTCTTCAGGAGGAAGGGGATCTGTGTCCTCTTCTAGCCTGCGAACCGCTTGCCAATACCCGTCAGTGGCCGCTTCGACATGCCCGGACAAGTACTGGGAAGCGAGTTTTGTCAACAGCATCATCGGTCTGGCAAATAACAGCGTGTCGGGAATTGCGTTTAACCACTTGCAAAGCGTCGTCCATTCATTGGTCATCAGCTCCGGTGTCATCACCTCTATCAATGATAGCGCATGTTCATAATCGGCAGCCGCAAGGTAATGATCTACCGCTTCATGCGGATAACCGTTCTCTTCCAACCATTTTCCCGCTGTCATGTGAAGTGTTTGCCATTGCCGCGGCTCGCGCATTTTCAACTGCGCCGTCAAAAATTGCCGGAATAAATGATGATACCTGTACCACTCCCGCCACTCGTCCAAAGCTACAAGAAACAAGCTTTCCTTGTCTAATTGTTGCAGATACGCATGACTTTCGGCTATACCGGTTACCGCTTGACAAAGTTCGCCCTTCATCCGGTCCAAAATGGAAGTATAGAGTAAAAATTGCTGCATCGTTGCGGATTGTCGGGCTAACACCTCATCAAAGAAGTAATCCGATATATCACGTTCCGTCCCCGCCATCTTCCGGATTAGAGATACGGGATCGGTATGTTCGTGCATTGACAAGACCGCCAGTCGCATCGCCACTGCCCAACCCTCTGTCTTTTTTTGTACGGTCGCCACATCTTCATTGGATAATTGTATACCACCGCACATCGCAAAAAATTCAGTCGTTTCGTCCGGCACAAACCGGAGATCGCTCGCCTCCAACGTGATCAGCCTATTTTCTGCTCGTAGTCTGGAAAGAGGAAGCGCTGGAGAATTTCGGCTTGCAAGATAGAGATGGACATGTAGTGGTAAACGTTCCAGCAGATAAGTGACGCCCTGCAAGATGGACGTTTCTTCGATATGATGAAAGTCATCCCATACGAGCACCATCGTGTGTGAAATGCGATGTAGCCCGTTGATGAGCGCAGCAATCAGTGACACACCCGATGGATCTTCTGCGGCATGACGAAGGACGTCCTGTTGGTCAAAAGACGGATAAGCTTGTTTTAACGCTGCAATGGTATGTGCCCAGAAGCGCGTGCGATCATTATCCCCTTGATCAAGCGAGACCCAGGCGACGGGATTTTCCAGCGTCATCACCCATTCGCCGAGCAATGTCGTTTTGCCATACCCGGCTGGAGCTGAGATCAAAGTAAGCGTGCGATCTAACCCTTCATGCAAACGCCGGGTGAGACGGGAACGCACAACAAGCGAGCTTCGCGATCGAGGAATATGCAGTTTCGTGGCTATGATCATGGCTTGCCCCCCTCCCTTATTTGGCAACCGTCATGAGATATGAACATTTTTTCTATTATTTTACCAAAAAACTTTTATTTAGGTAGGGCCTTATCGGAGCATGTCAAATCACTTCGATCGACAATGCTGGGGGTACTATTAACTTGAAATAGAATGGAGTACATCTTTCCGCTAGTCGATGACAGGAAGGCGGACGATAAAGCCTTTCATCGTTTGCTCACGACTGTATTCAATCGTTCCCTCATGCTTTTTAATAATGGATAACGCTATGGATAGACCTAGCCCTGTACCTGCCTTGTTCTTCGTTCTACCTTCCGAAGTTCTGTAAAACGGTTCAAAGATAAACGGAATGTGTTTTTCATCTATGCCATCTCCGGTGTCCATGATAGAAATGAAACACTCTCCTTCTTGACTTGCACACGTGATGATCACTTTTCCTTGTGGCTTGTTGTACATAATAGCGTTCTCGACCAGATTGCTGATGGCTCTCTGGATTAAAATATCGTTCCCATATATCTCAACATCAGGATGGATGTGGATTTCAATAGAAATTGTCTGTGTTGAAGCTAAATCGTTTAATTCACTCACGACTTTACGGATCATTGAACCCACTTCAATCACATCCTTATCCGGGTCATTATTTTTAGCCAGAACGAGCAGTTCATTGACCATATGATTCATTCGTTTTAACGTCTTTTCAAAAATGTCCGAGAGCTGCCGATAATCTGCCAAAGTTGCGGATGGATCACTCCTCAAGACTTCCAGATTCGTCTTCAAAATCGTCAAGGGAGTTCTAAATTCATGAGCGGCATTGGCCATAAAACGTTCTTGCTGCTGGAAGGCATGTTCTAATTTTTTCAGCATGGTATTGAACGATTCCGTTAATTCTTTCAATTCATCATTGGGCAGTTCCTTAACAGGAAGCTGCACGGACAAATCATTGGCATTGATTTTCATAAGTCGTTCACTCAATAAACGCACCGGCCACAGACTTCTTTTGGAGAGATAAAACGCCCCGACCCCACCTAATATAATCATGATGAGCAGGCAGATCAGCGAAAAAAGGAGAACTTGTCCTTTAAATGCAATCAATTCAGATGAAAAGCTTACATCCGATCTGAGCATCCCCTCTTCGTTTACCTGATTCACTTCAATGGTGGGTACGATCACTTCATGATCTTGTTGAAGTAGCATATCATTGGGCTTCACATGAACAGCAGGAAGCATAATTTGAACAAAAACATTGAGCGAAACCAACAGAAACACGCCTGTCAATATGATTAAACCCAGGTTCCACAACACGATTCTTCCCGCCAATGTGAGCCGCTTGCTTTTCATCATTTTGATAACCTCTCAATTTGTTTGTTCAGTCGATAGCCGTACCCTGGCACCGTATTCAAAAAGTTTGCATGGATAACGGATCTTATCTTACTACGCAAAGTCGTAATATGTACCCTGACGGAATTGGAAAAAGGGTCCGCATGCTGATCCCACACATGTTCAACCAATTCTTCGGACGAGACAACTCGATCAGGATGAGATAAAAATACTGTAATAAGGCAAACTCCTTACGAGTAAGGGTCAGCTGTTGCCCAGCACAAGTTGCTGTCATCGTGATCGGATTCAACTCGATAGGGCCATAGGTGAGCAGCGGGCTTTCTCGTAAAAGATCACGTCTCAATAAGGCGCGTATTCTTGCTTTCAGTTCTTCAAAATCAAATGGTTTACCAAGATAATCGTCCGCTCCCAAATTCAATCCTTTCACACGAGAAGATGTATCAGAAAGCGCTGTTAGAATCAGCACTCTGATTTGTTTGGACAGATGTCGTATGTGTTGCAGCACGTCTAACCCATTCCTATCTGGCAAGTTTAAATCCAAGATGATGATATCGTAGGCATGGATTTCCGCCAGGTGACAGCCTTCTTCTCCATCTAATGCAATGTCTACCGCAAATCCTTCCATTTCCAATCCTTTTTTGATCGCACTCGCCAAATCTTGTTCATCTTCGATCACCAACATCCGCATCTTTAGCTCACCTCTCAATAAAACGTCGTAGTCGGGGAATGGTTTATGTTTAGATCGTGATATTTCCAGTGACTGTCACTTGATGGGTATCCGTATTGTAAATCCCCACTCGATAGTTGTCAGCGACATTCACAACAAAAGTTCGACTATCGGCACCGCCTGTAAAGTTCACATAAAAAAATGTATTGTCCGAGTCGATTAAACCAACTCGAAGTGTAGCGTCCCGAGGCAGCCATGTCAACGATATGGTAACCTCTTCGTTCCGAGTCAAATACCACGGGTTTCCAGACCCATCACTTATTGTGGCAAGTGATGATCCCGGCAAGTTGAAGTTAACCGGATAGGCAGCCTGTACACCAACATCGTCAGAATCCCCAAGATTCAATTCAATGATGTTTTCCTCTGATAGTTGAATTTTGTGTACCGGCTGCCCGTCCACAGTGACATCGCTCGAAGTTGGGTTAGCGTCATTCACTTGAGGAGTTGCCCGTTGAATTACTGTAACTGCTCCAGAAGACTGGCCCGAAATATCCTCTGACTTCGAAACAACATCACTCGTTTGAATCGTTACTGCAGGCGCATCCTTTGTCAAGGCAAATGCGGTCATGGGCAACACAGCCAGCAACAAGACAGCCGTAATTAAAAAACGTTTCATTTTCACTTTTTTCACCTCATTTTGTCTTTTCCCCGACTACTTAAAAACAGTCTATCCCATCGATTGTTAAATTTTTGTTAAGTAATTCTGTATTTCAGAAAAAGAGGAAGTCAGCTGAGGAACTTCTGGGGCGAGAACGATGCTTACGGTTATCGAGGCAGTCACGAGCCCCATCGAACATGATACTGTCCACCCAAACCTGCCAGTTAAAATCGGTAGCTTTTCCGATGACAATCGGCAGTCAATCCGTTAAATCCACGACGATCTGACAGAGCCACCGCCGTAGATGGCGGGGAAGCAGATAGAGAAGAGTCAGTACATGATCGCAAGGCCCAAATAAAATTCGCGCGAGTGTGCGCCCATGTTGAGGGATACGATCAAATTCGCCTTGCCGGTAATATCCATGAATCCGATAGTTAACGCCGGAGCGCCTGCGCGGGCGTTAGACCGACGGAAACAGCCGCCTTGGGTTGTCCACGCGCACACCTTCCTGTCTTCAAATCGGCCCCGTACCACCACCCCATTTTCGTTCTCGACGGACTAGGGGAGTTCGTTTACAAACAGAATAGTCACGCGATCCGCAAAGCCGAATTGTTCTGCCTGTTTTTGCAGACGGTGCACAAATATGAGGTCAACGGGCGACCCTCTTTTTTTCTAATCGATAATCTATAAATCATGAATAAGAGAGTCGTATTTACGTTAGATCATCCAACTTTGGCGAATGCTGCGAGCGGATCTATAAAAACCTGCTTCTACCTTCATGCCAGCAAGTACGGGAAGTATGTTCAAGAAGACTGCAGCAGTTGCGGTCATGTACTAGACATCCTCACCTATCGAATAACTTAGTAATGTCGTAACCTGAATCTTGATTTCACCTCACGATAATTTGCAACAGCATAACTGCCAATGGAATAAGAATCCACCCAATAGGAAATAATGATAATGATGAGATGTGAGAATCTGGAGGTTCGTCGATGGCAAGAAAAAAACAAAATCAATCGATCAAGAATGATTTTTTCGGAGACATTCAATCAGCCCTCGGGTTACCCCCGGACTTGGTCTGCCGATCCTTGTTTGTCCAAGGGGAACAAACCGTGCAGTGCGTATATCTGGAATCGATGGTCAATAAAAAAACGATTGACGAATACATTTTGAAATCGTTCACGGAAAATACGTTTTCCGAAGGGGAAGCGCCTCGTTCCGCCGAAAGCGGTTTTTTGCGCGAATTTTCCTTTTCCGATCCATATGAACAGTTGCGGGAACATGCCGTAAAAGCACTCCTTGCAGGCCATTGCGCACTAACCGATTTTGCAAGGGAGCGCGTTTGTCTCATCAATGTGACCGAATCCAAACAACGCTCCATTGAAGAACCGAAGTCGGAATCGACCATTCGCGGGCCGCACGAAGGCTTTACGGAAAGCATTCTGACCAATGTGGGGCTTGTCCGCAAAAGAATCCCCAACCCATTCCTCCGGTTTGATAAAATGAACATCGGCAATCAAACCGGGACGACTTTGCTTATGGTGTACATGGAGAACCTCGCCCCGGAATCGCTGGTCCGGGAAGTGCGCGGCAGATTGTCAGCCATCCGGACGGACAGTGTGCTGGAAAGCGCTTATGTGGAGGAATTCATCCAGGACCGGATTTGGTCTCCTTTTCCGACGCTTACCAACACCGAGCGCCCTGATATGGTAGCTGCCCAGTTGCTGGATGGTAAAGTGGCCGTGATGGTGGACGGGACACCCAGCGTTCTGCTGGCCCCCATGACGTTTTTCGAGTTTTTCAGTTCTCCTGAAGATTATTATCAGCGGGCGGATATCGCCACGTTTATTCGCTGGATTCGGTTGATTTCCTTTTTTACGGCCGTGTTCGTCCCTTCCTTGTATGTCGCGGCCACGACGTTCCATCAGGAACTGATCCCGACCCAACTCCTGATCAGTTTGTCCGCCCAGCGGGAAGGGGTCCCCTTTCCCGCCATCTTCGAAGTGTTGTTAATGGAAGTCGTGTTTGAAATTATCCGGGAGGCGGGGCTGCGCATGCCGCGGGCGGTCGGACAGGCGCTTTCGATCGTGGGGGCGATTGTACTGGGGCAGGCGGCGGTGGAAGCCGGTCTCATTTCCGTCGCGATTGTCATTGTCGTTGCCATAACCGGCATCACCAATTTTGTCGTTCCGGTTTACAGCTTCGGCATGTCACAACGCCTGCTTCGCTTTTCGTTCGTGCTGTTGGCCGGCTTTATGGGCCTTTTTGGCATTTTATGCGGTGCCCTGTTTCTGGTTGTCCATCTGGTGTCGCTTAAGTCATTTGGCGTTCCTTACATCACTCCCGCCTCCCCGTCCATAGGAACCGATTGGAAAGATGTGTTGGTGCGGCTGCCCCGGCCCTGGCTGGATCCGAACGGTCTGCCCGGATATATTCGGAATATGAAGAGAAAAAGGTAATCTGGAGGAACAAACATGACCAACCGGTATGCAGCGGGTCTGTTCATCCTGATGATGTTTACCGCCCTGCTTACGGCTTGCTGGGACAGGACGGAGATGAACGAACTGGCGCTGGTCAGTATGGTGGGGGTGGACAGCGACCCGGAGAGCAACAAAATAACCGTGTATTACCAGATCATCAACCCGCTCAGCGGCACTTCCGCCAAAGGTACGTCGGGAGGCGAACAAGCCCCTGTATACACTTACGAAATCAGTGGATCGTCTTTTGGAGAAATCAAATCTACGATTTACAAAATGTTGCCGCGCAAGTTATTTATGGCCCACTGCAAGGTGCTGCTCGTTTCCCAGCGGGCCGCCAAACAAGACATGCGCGATATTGTCAACTTTATCGAAATGCAACCCAACGGCCGCTCGTCGGTCCCGATGCTGATTGTCGACGGATCGATATCTCAGGTCATGAGAACATTAACTCCCCTGGAGCGGGTGCCGTCTGACACGATCGATTCCAGGCTCGACCTGCTGATCCGGAATTCGCTCCTAGTGGGAAAACAGATCAAGGTCAGTGATGTCATTGAACGGATGGAAAAGTCAGATACGATCGTATTACCGTTGATCACCGGAATGACAGAGGCACCTTCTTCCAACAGCGGGGAAAGGTCGGCGGATATCGACGCCAATCAAAACAACTTTATCATCCGAGGCGGGGCGGTTTTCCGTGATTATCGCATGGCGGGCAAACTGAATGATACGCAGCTGGTCTGGTACCATTTGCTAAATGGCGATCGAGGTCGCCACGTGCGACAGTTTCAGGTGGAAGGAAAACAGGTATCCGTGGAATTGAGACTGGTTCGCATAAAACGTGAGGTCTTCTGGAAATCCGACCAACCTGTCGTTCGGATCCGCATGGACCTCGAACTTTCCACTGCCTATACAATCGAGTCCGTCCCGAAGTCTCGGAACGAGGTGGAGAGACTTGAAAACAGACTGAATCAGATCATAGCAGACGAGTCGCTTGCTTTCTATCAAATGATAAGGGAGCGTGGCTGGGATCTGTTAAGCATCAACGACTTGTTGCGCAAACAAACGCCAAATCATCCGGATATCGACCAAGCGGCGAAAAATGCACAAATTGAGATTCGTGCAAATACCCGGCTGCTCCGAACGGGAAGCATGAGTCAACCTTATGGAGGGACAAGATGAAGCCAATGATTTCCCGATTCCAGTTTTATCTGCTGACAATCAATTATATCCTCGGAACCACCCTTTTCGTGCTGATCGGGCGGCTGGTCGTACAGGCGGGACAGGATGCCTGGCTCATGCCCTTGTGGGCAGGAAGTTTTGGCATACTCGTCGGTCTGTTCTGGATTTTTCTTTTCCGATATTACCCGGGCAAAAGTCTGGTGCAAATCCCGCTGGAAGCTTGGGGACGTTATCTGGGAACACTTGTTTCCGTCCTGTATTTTCTTTATTTCTGTATTTTGGCTGGATGGGTTCTTCGAAATTTAAGCGATTTTTTAAATGGAACCATCATGCCGGAGACGCCGAAAACCGTTTTTCACGTCATGTTTTTGCTTGTCGCCTTTTACACGGTCGCTCAGGGGACGGAAGCCATCGGACGATTAAATCAAATCATTACTCCGTTTTTGTTCTTCCCGTTCTGGTTTGTTCTGTTGCTGGCAATGGTGAACTGGGATTGGGGAAGACTTCAGCCAGCTTTCCATTCCGGCCTGGGTACCATTTTGCAATACCATTCCTTTTTGGGCTTTCCCTATATGGAAACTATTGCGCTCACGATATTGTTTCCGCTGGTCAAACAGGGGGCAACACGCCCCTTTTTGCTTGGGTTGATGACCACTTCCGTTTCTCTTAGCATGACCTTGTTTATGATTATCGGTTTATTAGGAGTGGAGAGGGCGTCACAACTTACCTTTCCAGTGTATACGACCGTGCAGGAAATTTCCATCGGAGAGGTGATCGTCAACATCCATTCCATTATCTCCATTATTTTACTGATTCTGATTTTTATCAAGCTGTTGGTACTCGTTTACGGAGCTTCCGAAACGCTGCGTCAAGTATTTCGTCCAAAAACCCGGTGGCCTCATTTTCTGGGTTTGACGATTTTGTTGTCGGCGACCGCCTTGTCCATCTATGAAAACCCGATCCAAAACGAGGAATGGGATGAAAAATATACATTCATATATGACAGTTTCTTTGTTCTACTGATCCCCTTTTTGTTGCTAGTGACAACATGGGTCAAACGCACGTTCGAGAAGCGAAAAGGAGGGTGAATTGAACATGTTGATGCTTCACATCCTGCTGGCGCCTTTGATAGGTTTACCGATGTTGGGATTGCTTCGAAAGAGACTTTATCGGGATGCAGCAGTTTTTGGGGCTGTATCTGTTATTGGATACGGATTATGGATTTGTATCGTGAATCATCGTCCTTTTATCATTACGATTTTTATTGAAAGAATGATTGAAATGTTAAAATCCATTTCAACGACGATGTTATAAACGTAGAATGAATTGTTTTGCGGGTTCTTCCCAGTTTAGTACCACTATGATCCGCCAATCCTTGTGACAGAACCTTAACAGGAGATATGAAGGATGACTGAAAACGAATGATGATGCTGTCCATTGGAACGCCAATGTTGATGACTTTGCCATACCACTGTCCGGTCGGGTTTTTCCCGGTGATAATTTGAATGCCAAACTGCTCCTGATCCGAAAACTTGCGCAGAGCATTGACGACTTGGCTGCCCGAAAGTGTGGTGTTGTCATACACCGTAAAGGCCGTCTGAGATAATTCCGTTTGGATATTGCTAAAATTGCTTTGAGCTGCTTTTGTTGAATCTTGTGCGGAAATAAACAACACGACGGCGAGGGTAATGAGCGCAATTGCGAGGAAAATGCCCGCCGCCATTACCAGCGCCTTTTGTGCATTGGACATGGTCGATCTCTCCTTTAAATGTAGAAATAAAAAACGGTCCTTTCCAACATGGAAAGCACCGCTAAGGGTGAATCATTGAATGCGTTGCAATTGCTCGTAGTACACCGACATTTGGTTCAAGCTGACAACAATGAGCGGAATGACCAGATAACCGAAAATGAGCGCCATCATTGGTGCGAACCCGATCATTCTGCCCCAGCCCGCCTTGTGCTCAATCAATCGTTCGTACTCCTGCTTGCGTTCTTCCTGTGCATACACGTACTCGGACTCCAAATCATCAAACGCTTTTCGAATCGGCAGCGTGCTTGCCGCCAGTTCCAGCTTTTCCACCATGCGCACGAATGGCTGAAAAGGCGCATCCTCCTTGAGCTGCTCCAGCGCCTGTTCAGCGCCTTGATCAAAATGGAGCAGGCATGTTTGCAGCGGCTCTTCGAACACGCGGGCGAACTGCTCCATCCAAATTAGCAAATGCTCTACCGACATGCGATCCATATCGGCCAGCATCGCAATGACCGCCTGCAATTGATCCACTTCATGCTTCATTTCCATTTGCCGCATCTTGCGCTGAAACAGGCGAATGCCGACCGGCGCCCAGTAGCCGACCCAGTCCGCCAAAACGGTCAATAGTGCTTGCCACCATTTGACGTATTGCCTGTCGAGTTTCTCCAACTTGCCCATAATGCGCTGTGTATCCGCGCGAAGCGCTTCATCCGAACGTTCTCCTCCAGTCTCCTTTCGCAACAGCTCCAAGAGCGACTCCTCTGTAGGCCTCACCCCCTTTACTTTATAGATGATTCTCCGATCCAGCACGGCTGCTTCAAGCGCTTTTTCCTGCTCCTCAGGCGTCGCTTGACCAAACAGCGTATCAGCATACACCGGCGCCTACAGCACTTGATGCCGATCCGCATAATGCAAAGCTATGAATAGTCCCATTGCTGCAAGAAAAGCCATGCTTCCCGCCACGATTCGCTGGACATAAAACCATTCCAACCGCAAAGGAGAAGCCGTTTCTTTCAGCAGCTTCACCATCCGTTCCGCTTCCCTTGAGCCAGGAGCAGGACCCAAACGGTGAACGAGCCAACGCATCCAGCCCCGGCCGTGCACCCATTTTTCCCATCTCTTTCGGCTGGTGATTTTCGGTGAGGTCTCCAAGTTCTGAATATGACGAAGCAGAACATAGGAGAGCCAAACGCCCCCCATCAAGCCGAGCTTTATGCTCCAACCCATCATACTGCTGTAAAAGGCGTCCATCGCCGAAAAATAATAGCTGGCCCATGCTTCAATCGGACGGGTAAACAAGAGCGGAAGCAGGGCAATAACGGACAGCCCATGCAACAAAAAACCAAGGCGTTCCCGGCGCAACAGTTCAAAGTTTAATTCACCGGCCAATTTTCCCAATGCCTTCAAATACAATGATCCGCTATCCGTTTGTTTGTCTCCGTATTCCTTCACCAGATACGACAATCCGGCCAAACCTTTCAAATAACGGTTCGGAGCCGCTTCCAAGTATTGTTCCAGTCGTTCTTCCGCGTGGCTGTCGGTCAACACTTCAACGATTTCCTGGCCGTGCAAAGTCATTTCATACGGCGCTTCATCCGTCGCTTCGTAAATCGCTTCTTCTACCATTCCGTGTCGGTGATAATGATGACGGACATCCCCGAAAAACTGGCGTAGCTGACGCAACAATCGCATTTCCAACCGTTGTACGAATACGTCTGTTAACATGCCGTGGCAAACCCAACCGCCAATCATCAGCATGACAAGTGTAAATACATCGCGCACCCAAAGCGTGATCGGCACAGCCGCTGCAAGCAACATGCCCCAGAGCCAAAGCGCCGTCCGCATCGTCTCCAGACGCAGCTTCCACTCATCGCCCAGGTGGAGAATAACCAAACGACGACGAATGAAGTGTAAGTAGGTACGCAAGAGCGGTACACGAGAGCAGAGGGTATAGAGTTGTTGCATGCCGTTGTGCAATGCCTGCTTGTTGCTCGTTTTAGCAGGTTGGCGCAAGGCTTCATACTTTCGTGCTGCCCCGGCTTCCCCATAGCGGGACAAAAATTGAAACGCTAAGACCGCCCCAAGAAACAACAGCGTCGCTCCGCCAAGCAGCAGGGAAAGCCACTCAAGATTCAACGCCATCCCCCCAATTACACAAAAACGCCTCGAAAGCTGCCTGGTCCGGACCGGCAAGCCGCTTGGCAATCTCTTTGCGGCTTTGTTCGGACAACGGATGAACCGCGACATAACGGCCGTCCCGATATTCAATGACATTTCGCGCTTCATACAGTTTCCGATCCGTGGAGCGATGGAAGTAGTCCGTCACCGTCTCCATAAACGCATCCATCTTCTCATCCAGCGTCTTTTTCTCGCGAAAGTCTGTCCGGTAAGGCATTTCCTGTGCAAGCGGTACGCATTCCGTGATGCGCTCGATATAGCGGCGACCGTCCGCATCCCGTTTTAAATGAATATCAAAGTTGATGACGCTGACCACTTGCTGTTCTGCCACCTGTTCATTGGTAAACACGCCGGTTTTGAGCAATGAATTGCGCAAGGACAACACCAAATCGCGAAACGTTTTGGCGTGGTGGGTAAACAACGTAAAAAGTGAAGCCACTTGCGCCATTTGGATCATCCAGGCCGCTACCGGGTCGGTCGCCACCTCACCCAAAATGTTGACCGAGCCGTCCGTTTTTTTCTGTATATCCAGCCCGGCCTGACCGGAGATCGTTTCAGTTTCCCGAAGGCTGAGAATATTACGATTAGGATAAATTTTGCGCAGTTGCAGTTCAAAGCTCATCTCTTGAACGCGAATCGGGAGCAGGGCGGATATATGACGCACCATGGCCATAAGCAGCGTCGTTTTCCCGCTGCCTTGCGCGCCAGTTATCGCCGTAATGCGCTCTCCCATCACAAGATAGCGAATCAGAGCAATCGGCAGTTCCGCATGTTCATCGCGAATCAGCTGTTCCAAAGTGGCATTTTGCACATCAAATTTGCGCACAAAAAAAGCCCACGACTCGGCAAATCGGGGGCGCAGCACCACGACACGAGAACCGTCGGCCATTTCATTCACCTTGTATCCGGTCGTTTCGGACAACTGGCCGGGAAAATTATGCTTGTAGATGTTTTGGCATACGCGCCGCAGTTCCAGTTCCGATCCAAAGGAGAGGAAACTAAGGTGGATGGATTTCCCCTCATAAAAAACCCACACACTATCATGCGCCCGCGGCACCTCACCGAGTTGAACATCCCCGTCCCAATCCCATGTTTCTTCCCATACGGAAGGCGGCAAACCGGACACTCCGCCGGACACGCCGTCAATGCGCATATCGCGCAGTTCGTCCACGACACTAAAGCCTTTGTAGTGCTGGTAAATGCGCTGCACCACGATTTGCAGTTTATCCTCTTCCGATAGCTGGACGTCCTCTTGTTCATAAATCTCGCCGATCTCCTCAGACGTAATACGGTAAGACAGCTCCTGTTCTTCATGGGCATCCGGCTTGGGCCGATCCAGATCATAGCGGCGTATGAGTTCACTAAGCGCATGATAGCCGTGACGTTTTTTGTATACATGAAGCAAGATGTCAAACCGATCCTGATGCGACAACGATTCAGGGCAATCAAACGGGATCAACCGGTTCAGATGTTCATGATCCAACGTATAGTGCTGTGCAAGCAAATCGGTTATATATTGCTTGACATACATTTTGTCACGCAGATCACCAGACGTGCATCCGCGCAGCGCTTTTTTCATCTCTGCCCGCTTGTTTTTCCGTCGCCGGTACTCTTCTTCTGATAGACCGTAATCCGTCAGATTGGCGCTTATCACGTCATGCAGTGCTCTTTTGACGTATTCTTCCATCGCCTTCAACATGTACACCGGCGCTTCCTGCTGGCGTTCCGGCAAGGTTCGGCTCATGCGCAAATACAGGAACAATACGCCTATTAAGACAATGCCTCCGATCAACAGACCATGTAACGCGCCCATCATATCGGGGTCTCCTTCCCGCCGAAAAAGGCATAGTGCAAGCCCGTTTGTTCAATCAACGCAAGTGCCAACGCTCGCACGTCTCGCATGAACAGATAGTTTTCATGTTCCCGCGGCACTTGCCGATTGCGATACATGTAAGAAATCGCCTGCCCGTTTTGTCCATCATCCAACCACCGTGTATTGTAACTGACCGAACATGTTTGTAAACGCCGTCCATAAGGACGCAACAAATTTTTATGGGTCAAAGATGAGTACCGATCATATTTTCCGAATACGAGCACATGCTTTTTAGTTGTGAGCATCGCTTGAAGTTCATCCATCCGAAAAAAACGATGGACAGCCAACCGATTTTGCGGGAGGCACACCACCAGCACATCCGCCAGCCGCAGTAAACCGTTGGTCCATTCCGATGAATTTCCGCTGCCGCCATCCACAAACACAAGATCATACATCCGTTTCGCCATGCTTAGCAGCGATTCCATCCAAGGCGTGGCCATGTCAATAAAACGATCATCCGGCTTGCTTGAACCCGGCAGCAAGTCGAGCCTGTCCTTTAACAAAGGCAGCGTGTAATCCCGAATCATGTTGGGTTGCAATTTTCGGTTTTGCAGCAGTCGCAATAACGCATCTACCCCCATATTGACTGAGACATCCATGTCCATCTCCCGAGAGGCATGCGTTTGATAAAAGCATTGCTTCAAGGCGATATCGTGACTTTCACAATGACCCAGCAGCAACATATGTGCCGAATACTCCAGTCCCATGACCGAGGCAGTCGCTGCCAGATTGCTCGTTGTCCCGGTTCCCGATACCGGACTCCAAAACACGATTGTATGTCCCGTCACCGTGTCCCCTCCTTTTCTCAATCATTTTGATCAGCTTGATTAGCGACGGAAGGCAGCGCGTTCTTGGCGAAGTCGCTTCCATGCCTTGCGAACGGTTTTGTCGTCCCAATCAAACAACTGTTGTGCCATCTCCCATATCGTGCGGCGGTACGTTCCCGATAGTCCCTTCACATCGATGCGGCCATGATGCTGGTTTTCCAGCTCGGCGGATACATCACGCTCATCCAGCGGAAAACGAAAAACCGCTTCCTCCCAGCGAATGGTCTGCTGAGCAAAGGCGGAATCGAGATACGCCTCGGTGACAGTCAGAGGAACAACGGATAGCATCATCTTGTAAAACGATACCGGTTGATTCTGTGCTTCATGCAAGCATAACCGCTGCATCAATTCGACATTTCGCTGCATGGTCAATCGGTTGAAATTGCTGCACCAGATCCGCTTGTCGTAATGGGGTAACTCCCGCCCTTTGACCATTTCGGTATGGTCGGTGTCCAGCAGTATCACATCGTAATCCATGCCATTTGCTTTCTGATACAAGTATCGTTCCATCTGCGAATACAAGATAAACCCACAGGCCACGTCCACACCTTCAAACTCGTAGAGCGGGGCGCGTAATTCTTCCTGCGGCAAATATCCCTGTGTCGTTTGTGCGAGAGTGGAGTCCACCACCAGCACCTTGTAATCCATTGCGGCCAGGAGTTTGCCAAGCAATAACAGCACATGGCTTTTATCCGGCGCTCCTAAAAATACAATCTTTTTCATGGTTTCTCCTTATTGATTGAAGATTTCGGAATAATCCGGGGCCGTTTCTGACTCTGGCTCGGATGCAGGCGGTGGATCGGGCAACGTCGCTTCGGGCGATTCTTCTTCTACCACGACCGGAAGGGAAGAAGGCGGCTGTTCATCTTCTCCTTGCACCGACTCTTGGTCATCCTGCTCCGGGAAACTAAGGGGCTGCGGCATTGCTTTGCTGTGTTGCGGCCCGTTCATTCATGAGTTGTTGCTGCACGGTGACATTGCCGTACATCACCCGCATTTTGTCCGCTTCGCTCATTTCATTCAGGTTGCTTTCCAACCTTTCGCGTTGCTGACGAGCCAGCTCAGTAGAAACCTGCTCAACCAGGTTTGGGTTTTGCTCCAATAAATCCAACACCATCGGATTGGCCGGATAAGTCGCCGTCGCTGCCTCTTGCAGTCCCGGTTCGATATAGGGCACCGCGTATAATCTTGCGCCTTGCAGATAAGCATCGATGATCGCGCTTGATGTGAGCAGCAGGTCGGTTTCATTCATCTCCAGCCAAATGACGGTTCCCTCGCGATCAAGCACCTGCTTTTTGGCAAGCACAACGAAATCTTCGCCAGTCGGGAAGTTGATCCTCACATCGATATACTGTGCTTTTCCCAGATGCGACGGAAGCTGAATGATTTGAAACTCTTGTGTCCGCACATCCTTGGCAATCGGGTTGCCCTCATACAGCACAGAAGCAAGAAGCGGCATTCCCGGGCGAAGTTCAACTTTGGCGTGTTTACCGACCGCCTCTTCCTCCTTAGCGATCATTTCGGGCGAAACCAATGCGGTCGGCAGGGTCATCGCCGTGACGTCTTCCGGTTCGATCTGCTCACCGGCCGGAATGGTTCGAGCCACAGTCCATACCGTTTGCAGCGATTCTTCTTTAGTCGCTGTTAACTGTTCTATTTGCCTCTCATAATGGGCGATCACTTCCTGATGTTCCTGCTGTTGTTCAGCTTGTCTCATCAAGTGAAAAATGACAGCCGACACGAGCAAAAGAATGCCGAACAAAATGGCAGCGATCACCAGCATCTTGCGATGACGATAGATCCAAGACATGCTCACGACTCCTTTCTATACCAAATGAATTTCAACTTTCTTCCTTCTCATTGCTTTTATGCTTTGCTCGACTTCTTTTTCTTCGTTCCTCTTTAGCTGTGTTGGAACGCTCCGATTCATCTTTCGGTTCTCTGCGGTCAAAACCGGGCCTTTCTTTCATTAATCGTTCGTATTTCCGCCATTTACCTTCCGTAAAGAGCATCTCCGTCACCTCCTTGTAGGCACAAAAAAACTCCCTTGCAATGGAGAGTAAGGAATGGCTATTTTTTGTTCATGTTGCTTAAGATTATCTTCCATGTTCGCGCTGCCGCTTGCGATACCAGCTTTCAAGCAATTGGACAATAAGGTCCTCCTTTTGTTTTTCAGTGAAATTCTTAGGGAAAAAGCGATCAATGCGCTCCCGCTGAATGTGCATTTTTTCCCTCTGATTGGGCTTTTCCTCCGTCAAAATCGAGAAGATAACATCCATATTGAGCCGTCCGCCCTGACTCAGTTTCTTCATACGCAGCGCCTGTGACAAAGAAGGCGTACAGTCTTCGGACTGTATCGTTTCATAAAGGTCTTGCTGCTCTTTTTCGGCCAAGTAAGACAACTCAACAGCCGGATTAAACGCGATCCGTTTTTCATCTACCATTTCAAGAATGGAAGGGATCAAATGAGTCAAGCGAATATACCGCTGAATTTGATTGCGACTTTCTCCAACTTGATCTGCTAGCAGTTCATCGGAACGTTTTTGTGTCCCAACTTGGGACACATTTTCTTTACTTGGTCTGCCTGCCTGTCTTTTCATCGCCTCCAGCTTCATCTTATAAGCAAACGCTTTCTCGCTAGGCGCTATATGCTCCCTTTGCAGGTTGCTGTCCACCATAATAATGGTCGCTTGATCGTCGTCCAGTTCGCGGACGATGCAAGGCATCGTTTCCATACCCGCCAGCTCGCTCGCCTTTTTCCGCCGATGTCCGGCGACCATCTCATAACCGCCCTCTGCCTTCGGACGTACTAATCCAGGAACCAATACGCCGTATTGCTTCACACTATTTGCCATTTCCAGCATCGCTTCATCCGCTTTTACTTTGAATGGATGATCGGGGAAATCGCTGATCTCTGACAACGGGATGTCCATCACTTTTTCCCGCTGTGCATCGGCGCGGCTCTCATCGGTCGAAAACAAATCATCGACTGTGGTCAGCTTGATGCTGGCGCGTCTGTCGTCTTTCTTTGCCAATACCCTTCACCTCCTTTGTAAATGCCGCATACGCTTCGGCTACTTGTCCGTTCGGATCATGCTTATAAATGCTCTTCCCCTTGGCGCTCGTTTCCGCCGCACGGATGGAAAGCGGAATTTCCGTTTGAAACACACGCAGCTTGTCTCCATAATCACGCCGAAGAACAAAGGAAATATCCTTGGCAAAGTTGGTCCGGTTGTCCACCATCGTCAGCAGCACGCCATCTACCAGCAACTTCGGGTTGATTTGGCGTCGGACACGGGAAACGGTTTGCAAAAGCTGCGTCATTCCTTTCGCCGGTAAATAATGCGCCTGAACCGGAATGATGACGCTATCAGCGGCCGCCAGTGCATTGATGGTCAACATGCCCAAGCTGGGCATACAGTCAATAAGGACATAATCATAGTCCTTTTTCACCTTGTCTATATAGGAGCGCAAGATCGTTTCCCTGCTCATTGTATTGACAAGCGAGACTTCAACAGCAGACAATTCGATGTTACCGGGCATTAGGTCAATCCCTTCGGGATGGTGCAAAATGCCTTTTTGGGGCGGATACGATTCTTCCAACATATTTTTAACGAGCAGTGTAGCCAAAGAAATTGACAAATTATCCGGTTCGCGGTAACCCAACGCATCTGTCAAATTGCCTTGTGCATCCGCATCCACTAGAAGAACCTTTTTACCTTCAGTCGCCAAGCCAATACCCAAATTAACAGCCGTAGTCGTTTTGCCGACACCGCCTTTCTGATTGGCAAGAGCAATCACCTTCGTCATTCGCTGTTCCTCCTTTCATGAAAAATGCCGGCTGCCTGAGAGGGACAACCGGCTCTTTGAAGAAATATCTATATAAAAAGAGAACGCCCCGATAAGGACGCTCTCTTGGATATTCTTGTTTTCAATTAAAAATCACTAGGTGTATCTATCCATTCCAAGTCGAGAACAATAGAAACCTCGATTTTATCGTTTAACACCTTATTCCTGTAGTCCTTTCCATTAGTCGTAAACGAAGCATACTTTGCAGAATACTGATAATTCAGCACTTCTACGTATCGTCTCGACATATTCCTATTACGCACTCCACATGCACCGTATGCGGGAACATATCCACCGGCTGCACCTCGACAGTGCGGTAGCCGCCATCCTCCAGCACACGGAGATCGCGAGCCAGTGTAGACGGGTTGCACGATACGTAGACGACGCGCGCGGGGCGCATGGCGAGAATCGTGTCGAGCAGCGCTTCGTCGCAGCCCTTGCGCGGCGGGTCGACGACGATCACATCCGGCTGGATGCCCTGCTCCCGCCAAGCGGGGATGACTTCCTCAGCCGGACCGGTCTGGAACGTCACGTTGCGGATATCGTTCAGCTCCGCATTGCGGCGCGCATCGGCGATTGCATCCTCTACGATTTCCACGCCGTACACTTCCTTGGCGCGCTTCGCGAGGAACAAGGAAATCGTGCCGATACCGCAGTATGCATCGATCACCGTTTCCTCTCCTGTCAGCTGCGCATATTCCAGCGCTTTGTTGTACAGGATTTCCGTCTGCACCGGGTTCACCTGATAGAAGGAACGCGCCGAGATCAGAAACTGCACGTTGCCGATGGCATCGCGAATCGTCTCACTGCCCCATAGCACCCGGGTCTCGGGGCCGAAGATGACATTGGTCTTGTCCGTATTGATGTTCTGGCAGATGCTGACGACACCGGGCACATCCCGGCGCAGCAGTCCAATCAGTTCATCCCGCTTCGGAATGTTCGCACCATTTGTGATCAGCACGATCATGATTTCGCCTGTAGCGAATCCATACTTCGCCACGACGTGGCGCAGCAAGCCGCGGCCTGTCTGCTCATCGTATGCACGGATGCCGAGCTCCTCCGCGATGTGCTTCACCTTCGCCACGACCTGATCGTTCTGCTCATGCTGAATCATGCACTCTGCCATGTCGATAATGCGATGGCTCCCCTGGGCATAGAAACCGCCGACCAAACCGCCCTCCTGCTCTCCGATCGGCACCTGCGCCTTATTCCGGTAGCGCCACGGATCGGCCATGCCGATTGTAGGGTGGACATGTACGCCGGGAGCGGACTGTCTCCCATTCGCTGCCGGCTCTGCCGAACCCGCTGCAGCCATATGTGCATTTCGCTCAGGAAGGTTCTTATGAACGTCTGTCTCAGGAATTTCCTCATGAGCATCTGACACAGGAGGTTCCTTATGAGCATCTGACGCAGGCTTGTCCTTGTCTTGCTTAAGTGCTTCGTTATGTGCATTTCGCTCAGGAGCCTCAATATGTGCACCACGCTCAGGAACAGCAATATGAGCATCACGCTCAGGAAGCCCGCCTTCGGAACCCCTTTCGGCTGCTTCCCCGCCTGCAGCGTCACTTGCATGCGCAGAAGGATCATCCTCAGCATTTCGCCCTGCACCGCCCATCACCGACAGCTTGCCGATTCTCTCCAAATTATCCACGACCAGCTGCCGCTTCACCCGCAGCTGCGCCTCGTAATCAAGATGCTGAAGCTGGCAGCCGCCGCACTGGCTGTAAATGGAACAAGGAGGCGCCACCCTGTCCGGGCTCGCCTCCACAACCTCCAGCAGCTTGCCGTAGCCAAACTGCTTCTTCAGCTTCACGACCCGCGCCAGCGCCTTCTCGCCGGGCAACGCGCCGGGGATGAACAACGTAAAGCCTTGATAGCGCCCTACGCCTTCTCCATTATGGCCAATCCCGACAATGTCGGCGACGACTTCATCGTTCTTGCGAACCGGGAGGCCGGACAAAAAGCAGGCCTTCCCCGCAGCCGACGCCGCCCTCTCCTTTGAGCGCGCTTCCTGCTGGCGATCTGCCCTGCCAGCCACGCGCTCGCCTCGCTTATTCTTCGATTGTGTGCGTGTCGCCTTCTGTTTGCTCATCGTTTGCTTTCGCTCCATTTTTCAATTTCCCTTTGTAAAGCCCCTCTGCATCATGAAACACCTGCAAATGCGAAGGCAATATCGTGCAGCGGCAGGGCAGCGTGCCGCCATATTCGCCGTCCAGGTTTAGCTGTGTATAATCCTCCGACATCACTTCAATGTGCCGCGTCTGGAAATACACGACATGGGAATCCGCAATATGTTCCCCGCGCAGTGCCGCTGTCGCAATTCGGATAAAGTCCGCCAGGTTGCAGCGCTTCAGCAGCAGCACGTCGAACAAGCCGTCGTCCATATGCGCCTGCGGCGCCAACTTCTCGAAGCCTCCGACCGAATTGGAGTTGGCGATAAGGAAAAGCATGAATTCCCCCTCCATCTCGCCCTCATCGGTACGAATAGCCAAGTGGATCGGACGGAAGCGCGGCAGCTTCTCAATGCCTTTCATGTAATAGGCAAGCTGCCCCAGCATGGTCTTGAGCTTGCTCGGCACCTCATAAGTAAGCTCGGTCATTGATCCGCCGCCGGCTATATTAATGAAGAAGCGTTCGTTCATCCTCCCGATATCGATAGGCCGGGTCTGCTGGCGCACAATAATGTCGCACGCCTGCTCCCACTGGCGCGGAATGCCGAGCGCGCGGGCGAAGTCATTCGTTGTGCCCAGCGGCAAAATACCGAGCGGCGGCCGCTGGTCCTTCACGGCCATGCCGCTGATGACCTCATTCAATGTGCCGTCGCCGCCAGCGGCAATGATCAGGTCGAAGCCGCGGTCAATTGCCTCGGCAGCGGCCAATGTTGCATCGCCAGCCCCGATTGTGGCATGGCAGGACGTTTCCAGCCCGCCCTGCTCCAGACGGGTCAGGATGTCGGACAAGCGCCGCTTCATCTCCTCCCGTCCCGAGGTCGGGTTGTAGATCAGACGAGCTCGCTTAATAGGCTTTTTCTGTACGGTGTGGCTGCCAATTCGAACCAAGAGCTGTTCTTCCTTCCACGCATTGCCGTTGTTCACAAGGCCTCGCTTCCTTCATTCAGAGCATCGGCTATCCGCCTCTCCAGCCACCGGCTGGCTACCGGATGAGGCAGCAGCGCTTTGCCGTTGTATAGGATAGTGTATCCCTTCATTCGCTCCGGGATGACATGTTTCGTGAAATATCCCTCACTTAGAAAAACCGGCACGACGACAGGCCGAAGTTCCGGGTACTTGCGCTGCCAGGCAGAGAGCTTGCAAGCCAGCTGATCCGGCAGAAGCAAGGCGAATCCGCTTTGGGCGAAGCCTCCCGTTGCTTGAAGGGCCTGAGCCAATCGCGTCAGTCCATTTCGGTAGGCGGTATAAAAACCCGGCTCCCTGCTGCCGTGCCCCACCAGCACCAACAGCTCGCGAGCCGGTTGAACGGAAAGCGTCTGTATGCGATCCCCGAGCATCTGCAGCACTTCCGGATCATCATCCATGGGCGGCACCATGCGAATCGGGACCCGAACCCGAAATCGCTCGAGATCGGTATCTGTACGGGCCTCCTCTTGAACGCCGAGCGCATAGGCGATTTCGTCAACGTGCGTGCTGCCAGAAGACATGAACAGCGGCACCGCCACGATCATCTGTACGCCCAGCTCCTCCAGCCGATTGATGCCGTCTTGAATGAGCCGTCCCTCGACGATCTCCAGAAAAGCAGATATGATCACCGTATTCTCAGGAAGGACCACCTTCGCCACAGCGTCATCCACCATGGCGACCCACCGGGGATCGCGTGAGCCGTGACTGATGACAAGAATCCCTGTCCTGCCCATCTAAATCCCTCCTGTATGGCTTGGCTGATTATCGGTTCAAGCGTTCTAATGCCAGTTTATATCCGTCGTTGCCGTAATTCAAGCAGCGCTTCACTCGCGAGATTGTGGCCGTGCTGGCCCCCGTCTCCGCTTCAATCTGATTATACGTATTGCCTTTGCGCAGCATGCGGGCTACTTCGAGACGCTGAGCAAGCGACTGGATTTCATTGACGGTGCACAAATCGTCGAAGAACACATACGCCTCTTCCACGTCCTTCAATGTCAAAATAGCTTCAAACAATTGGTCCACAGTTTTGTCATTCAATTTCTTAAGCTGCATCCTGTTCATCCCCCGACTTTCCTGCTCGTGTTCATGATTTCTTCCTATTATCATACTTTATTTGGCTAAAAGCTTCAAACGTTAAAAAGCTCCCGCTTTACAGGGATAAAACATGGAAACATGTGCGCCTGCCCGTTTTGCAGCCCGACTCGTGACAAACGTCCATACCCGCCCGTAGACGAATACATAGAGTGTAGAAAAAAACAAAGGATAGTGACCTATGAACAAATACCATGGAAATCGACAAACGCCAAAGTATGTGGATCCTGCCGCCAAAGCCAAGACAAAGGCCCTGTTCGGCCCGCAAGAGCCCCCTTATTCGCAGCAGTCCTACTTGCCGCCGCAACAGAACACCGGCCAGTTCCTGGGTGGAGGCGGATTTGGCGGCCAGCCTCCTGCAGGAGGCGGATTCGGGGGATTCGGCGGCGGAGCGGGCGGCGGTTCAGGCGGCGGACTGGGCAACTTCAATCTCGGCGAGATGAAGCAGATGATTGATCGGCTCGGCGGCATCGACGGCATCATGAATACCGTCACTAAGCTCAACAAGATGATGCAGACCTTTCAGCAGATGGGTCCGATGCTCAAGCTGTTGGCCGGCTCCTTCCTGCCCAAGGCCGCCACGAACGACGCCGATGACGACTACGACTTCGACCGCCCGAGACGCCGCAGACGCAGACGCCGCCGTAGCAGCAAACGCAGACGCAGAACAACCCACACCCGCCGCTAAACGCATCATCCCGCGATAGCAAAGCGCAGTATGCTTAATCCCAACCAGTTACGCTATCGCGGGATCAGCTATGTTGTTGCTTCCTTACGGCATGCTGCCCCATTGCACTGCGCCGTCGCCTGCTTCTCTAACTCGACGACCTATTCCCATGATACCGCCCTGCTCCCTGACTCGATATCCTTCGCTGCAATGAATTAGCATTTGGCCAACACTGTCCCCTAGGCACGCGGCGAATCTCCCACCACTCCGTCAGCAGTATGTATCACCTGCCCCAAAGCGAAGGCGGCCACTGCGACTGTTCAGACAGCCTCGATGCCAAAGCCGCCTCCCTCTAGCTGGACTTGTAACGGAAGTGAGAGACCTTAATCAGCCAAAATCTGCGCTTCTGAATTTCTAACGGAACCAGCAGACCTTATTTCGGGGTTGTGCCGTACTTTTCAGCAGATTTAGCCCCAATAGCGTCGCTCACTTCCGTTACAATTTCTATCCGCCACTTTTCCACCTAATAACGTCCGTGAGTTCCGTTACAGCTCCTCGGGTTTGTTTTCCACGTTCCATCATCGGCTGCGTCTGGTTGGATGTACTGAATCCACCTCCGGCACTTGAAAGGTGCGATAACGTTGTGTCCCGCTGGATACAATCAGATGCTGACTATGCACCAAATCATGCAGCACACTTCTTGCGTAGCGCTCCGTTTTCCTAAGATGCGCGGCAAGCTCGCGGGAATCGAATGGGCGCATAAGCCTGCGGGCGAACCGCACCGTTTCCGCTTCAGCCCAATTCAAAGCTGCAGGAGTTTCCATCGAGAGCAGCTTCCCGGCAAAAGACAAGACCAACTGTTTGCAGACACTGGGATCCTCTTGTATGGACAAATAGGCCACAGGAAGAAACAACCAATCGTCCAATGCGAGCAGAGCATGCTTCATGCACAAATCCTTGAATCGGCTGGCATCCACATCCCGCGCATGTGAACGATATCCCTGTATCTCGATACACCCCTTAGCGCTGCCCGGCATAAAAGCCAAGTCCAAATAGCGATAGCCGTTATTGAAGTCTCTCACTTCATATTCGGGGTACAAGTGATCCAGATTGCCGAAGACAGGAAACCAGATTGAACGCAAAAACTCTACAGTACCATGCCCCAGCCCTTTTCTCAACAATTCCCTTCTTCTACGATTGGATTCTCCCTCTACATGATCGGCAAGCCATTTCTCATACGTATCCTCGAACAACCCCATCCCTCTCACCTCATTTGCTTGGTCGCGAGCAAACAAAAAACCGCCCTGACGCATAACGACTCCAAACGAGCCTTACCCATCAAAGCGGTATGTGCTTCACACCGAAATTGTAATCCTACATTACCATATTTTTGTTCATGCAGCAATGTAGAAAGACTCGCCCTGCGGAGGAATCAGCTTGCCAGTGTGAGAATGGAGCGATCACATATGCCGAACTGCTCAGACAGAGAGTCTGGCCCGCGCTAGGTATGAGTTCGGCGCATCCGGTATGTCCGGTGCGCTTACAGCGGGTTTGGCGCATCCAACATGTTCGGTGAGCTTACAGCGAGTTTGGCGCATCCAGTATGTCCGGTGAGCTTACAGCGAATTCGGCGCATCCGGTATGTTCGGTGAGCTCACAGCGAGTTCGGCGCATCCGGTATGTTCGGTGAGCAAACAGCGAGTTCGGCGCATGAGCGTGTGAACTGTAACGGAAGTGAGAGACCTTAATCAGCCAAAATCTGCGCTTCTGAATTTCTAACGGAACCAGTAGACCTTATTGCGGGGCTGTGCCGTACTTTTCAGCAGATTTAGCCCTAATAGCGTCGCTCACTTCCGTTACAATTTCAAACAGGGCTAATTCGGCAAAATAACGTCTCTGGCTTCCGTTAGCCGGTTTGCCTAGCCGATCCTAGCCGGTTTGCCTAGCCGGATAGCCTGATCGAACTGCAGCCTCCTCCCTAAACTCCTTGCCGCACCGCAAAACGCCCCCCGTCAAACCAACGGTGGGCGGTGAACTGCCTCCCTATTGCGGTCTGCCACCTCCCTGCCTGGCCGCCGACAACACAGCAAGCCCCCCAAAACCGAAATTTTGGGAGGCTTGCGTTGCTTGCTGCCGCAAATTGCGATCTACAGCGGTCCATATCCACGACCGCGCTCTTACCGCTGGACGATGTCCTGGATCGCCTTGTCGAACTTCTCGAACAACTCCTCCTTGCCGATCGTGCCGCCTTGATATTCCTGCATGGCCGCGCCCCAGCCCTGGATGATGCCGTCCGGATAGCGGCCCCAATGCCAGCCGCCTGCGTTAGCGGCAAGCTGGGATACGCCTTCGCCTAGTTGGCCGATGTCCTCTGAGTTCGCCTCGATTGTCGTCAGCGCCGGAATGAATTGGAATTCCTCCGTCAAGTAGCGCTTGCCTGTCTCGGAAGTGACCATCCACTCCAGGAACGCCTTGGCCTCCTCCGGATGCTTGGACTTGCTGTTGACGATCCAGAAGTTCGCCGGACCTGTATAGATCCGCGCATTGCCGCTGTCGTCAATCGGGATCGGCATCACGCCGATATCCAGCTGCGCGACCTTGTCGATGTCGCCCTGAATCCAGTTGCCCTGCTGAATCATCGCCGCCTGACCAGTTGCGAACAGTGCGACCTGTGTCGCGTAATCGGTCGTCAGCTTGTCGGACTGGCTGTACTTGAACACGAGATCGACATAGTTGATCCACTTCTCGAACACCTCGTTGCCGACGAAGGAAGCGTCGCCGCTCTTCGTATCTTCGATGAAAGCAACCGGGTCCGCTTGCTCCGCCAGACCGATGTTGATCGTGTGCTGGCCGATTGACCACCATTCATTCGTCGTGGCGAACGGCGTAATGCCTGCCGCCTCAAGCTTCTGCGCTACTTCCTCCAGCTCCGACAGCGTAGTCGGAAGCTCCTCAATGCCTGCTTGCTGGAACAGCTCTTTGTTGTAATTGATGCCGTAGCCTTCAATATTCATTGGCATGCCGAGCAGCTTGCCGTCCACCTGGGCCGGGGCCGCAGCGGAAGGAATCACGTCCTTCGCCCAAGACTCGCCCGACAGATCTTCCGCCCGGTCATAGTACGCCTCCAAAGCGGCAAATCCTTCGGAGTTGAAAATTTCCGGCTCAGACCCGGACGCAATCTCCGCCTTCAGCAGCGCATTGTAATCTTCACCGCCGCCGTGCGTTTCCACAATAACCTTCACGCCGGTCTCCTGCTCATATTCCGCCGCCATCTGATTCAGCGCATCGGCGATCTCGACCTTGAACTGGAACATCTTGATCGTGACATCCTTCTTCGGTGCCTCGTCGTTCCCGGCATCCGCCTGATTGCCCCCGCTTCCTCCGCCATTCGCTCCATTGCTGCCGCTGCATGCCGCCATCACGAGCACAAGAACGGCTGCCAGCAGCATGATCGACCATCTTTTCATCGGTTGACCTCCCCATATGCATGTGTGATTTCTTTTACAAGCTCATCATAAAATAGTAACATTACCGAGAAAAACTCACATTTTTGACAAAAAAGGTGTAACATATTGATGCCGCTACTACTATGCACAACCAATCCGTTGCCAGCGCCTAGGGCACGCCACATCGCCAACGTCCGCAGCGGCACGCGCCCTTTTTTCCACCGACAGGGGCATCCTGTACAAGCCCCCGGTACGCTTAGCCTTTCACCGAGCCAGCCGTAATGCCTTCGATAATGTGCTTTTGCAGCAGCAGGAAAAACGCAATAATCGGCGTCACGCCAAGCGTCAACCCGGCCAGCGCCAAATCCCACTGCTTCGTATATTGCCCGAAGAACTTCGTGATCGCAAGAGGAATCGTTGTCAGCTCGCGATTGGAGCCGATAATGAGCACCGGAAGCAAATAATCGTTCCAAATCCATAGGCTGTTCAAAATCATCACCGTGACCATGATCGGGCGCAGCAGCGGAAATACGATTTTCCAGAACACACCATATGGCGAACAGCCGTCGACAACGGCTGCCTCCTCAATTTCAAGCGGCACGTTCTTGATAAAGCCATGGAACAAAAACATCGACAGCGCAATGCCGAAGCCGAGATAGCATACCACGATTCCGATCAGGTTGCCCCTAAGTTCCAGCAGGCTGGTCACCCGCACCAGCTGCAGCATCACCGACTGGAACGGGATGATCATCGAGGAGATGAACAGGACAAACAGCACGTTGTTGAACCAGGTCGGCCGCCGCACCAGCTGATAGGCCGTCATCGAGGACAACATAACAATCCCGGCTACGCTCAGGCCCGTGATCAGGAACGAATTCCACAATACCTTGGGGAACTCAATGATCGACCATACCTTGGCGTAGTTGGCGAAATGGTACGTGACCGGCAGGGAGGCCGCATCGACGATAATTTCGCCGAGTGTCTTGAGCGAGTTGACAATGACGAAATAGAACGGCGCCAAAAAGAGCAGCGCCAGCAGTCCAGCCGAAAGCTCGATGCCGAACAAGCGGATCGAATAAGGCTGCTTCGTCTCCATCATCAGGCTTCCACCTCCTTGCGCTTCGTGAACCACACCTGCGTCACCGTAATCAGCGACACGGCGAGGAAGAACAGCATCGCCTTGGCTGTGCCGAGTCCGTACCGGTTATTGACCAGCGCCTCGGCATAGATGTTGTAAGCGAGCGACTGGGTCGAGGTGCCCGGTCCGCCCTTCGTCAGCGACAGGTTCAAGTCGAACATCTTGAAGGCGTTCGAGACTGTCAGGAACAGGCATACGGTGATCGCTGGCATAATGAGCGGAACGAGCACCCGGCGCACCGACTGCCAGTAGCTTGCCCCGTCGATCTTGGCCGCCTCCAGGAGGTCCTTCGGCACACCAACCAGCGCCGCGATATAGATGACCATCATATAACCGGCCGTCTGCCAGACGAAGACGATGACCAGTCCCCAAAATCCCGTACTGGGCGTTCCCAGCCAAGGCAGCTCGAACAGGGGCCACCCTGTCAGCTTGCCGATCGTATTGAACCCCCTCGTGAAGATGAACTGCCAGATGAAACCAAGCAAGATGCCGCCGATTACATTCGGCAGGAAGAAAACCGTGCGCAGCAGCCCCCGCGACTTCAATGGCTGGATCAGCATGAGCGCCAGGAAGAAGGCCAGCACATTAGCCAGCACGACGGTCGTTACTGTGAAGCGCACCGTGAACCAGAATGCCGCCCAAAACTTCTCGTCGTTCGTGAAGATGCGCTCAAAGTTGCTCCATCCGATCCATTTCGCCTTATCCAGATCCAGTCCGTTCCATTCGGTGAACGAATAATAGAATCCCAGCAAAAAAGGAATAAACACAATGACGCTGAAGCACAGCAGTCCCGGCCCGACAAAAACGGCCTGCCTCAGCCATTCCGATCTTTTTCTCTGTGTGAGCATAGCTGTTCCCCTTTCTTCATTTTCGCTATTGTGCCAGGGTACTTTTACTATAAAAGGCGGTTGTGTTTCCGAACACCGATAGATATGATGAGGTAGGTGGAATATATTGATCTCTCACAGGGGAGGAGACACACATGTTCAGAACCAGCATTCGCAAGAAACTGATGGCCCTGCTGCTTGCTGCCACCATTATCCCCATTGCCACTTCGATGCTTGTCTCGGATTGGTATATCAAACGGTCGGTCACGCAGAAGTCGATTAGCGAGAACGCCAATCTGCTGTCGCTCGGCACAAGCAATATTTTGAACTATACGAATACCATTAACCGCATTTCCTTAAGCGCTTACAATTCCCTGAACACGCCTACCTCCTTATATGCCATCATCGAAAAAGGCGCCGCATCCGGCATCGACGCGGAGCAGTTCGACCTGGACAACCGCACGCACCTATATACACACCTGCTGAATATGTTCCAGCAGACGAAGGAAGTCCACCAGATTCATCTGGAGATATACGGCGAGCAGCGCATATCGTATTTGCTGGCGAGGGGGCTCTTCCGCCGGGACATTCAACCGCAGGACAACCCGACGCTGGCGCCTGCTGCCACCGATCCGCTTCCGTACGTGGAGCCTGCGCATGAGAGCACGAATTACCGTTTGGATTGGACGAGCTATGTGCCCAAGCGGCAAGTGTTCACCCTCCACCGCCCGATCATACGAACGCCGCAGGATGAGGTGCTGGCCAGGCTGTCCATGGATATCCGCACCGATGAGCTGTTCGCCATCGCCCGCCAGCTGGTGCAGTCGCCGAAGGAAAGCCTGTATATCCTCAATCGGGACGGCACAATCGTGTATGCAGACGATGCCGCTCAGATCGGCGGACAACTGGAGACGGCCTGGTCCGCGAAGCTGCTGGACGACCGCTCGCCGCGCGGCCACTTCGAATGGAAGCAGGACAGCTTCTCCGGCATTATCGTGTACGATTCGATGCAGACCCAGTATGCCGACTGGCTTATTGTCAAGCAGCTCCCCTACGATTACTTGTACGAAGGGGCGCAGGCGATTACGAAGATCAATACGTATATCGTCGCTTGCTTTCTAGTGGTCGTCATTATCGCCACGCTCATCATTTCCTTTCAGTTCGCCAAGCCGATCAAGCGGCTCATTCATTCGATCAACAAGGTGCAAACGGGCAATTTCAATGTCGATATCGGGGTGCAGGGACAGGATGAGATCGGGCTGCTGGCACGACGGTTCAACGATATGGTCGGGAAGATCAATCAGTTGATCAACCGCGAATACAAGCTGGAAATTGCCAATAAGAACAATCAGCTGCGGGCGATGCAGGCGCAGATCAATCCCCACTTCCTCAACAATGCGCTGCAGTCGATCGGGACGCTTGCCCTGCAGCACGGCGCCTCGAAGGTGTACAGCCTGATTCACGCTCTGGCCAAAATGATGCGCTACAGCATGAATACCAGCGAGACGATTGTCCCGCTGTCGGCGGAATGGAACCATGCCAAATCTTATCTGGATCTGCAGCAGCAGCGCTTCGGCGAGAAGCTGAACGTGCAGGCGGCGATGGATGAGGCGGCGCTCGCCGTCAAGGTGCCGAAGATGGTGCTGCAGCCCTTGATTGAAAATTACTTTAAGCACGGCTTCGATCAGCAGGAGGGACTTGGCGAGTTGCGAATGGCAGCCCGGCTTGCCGGAGAATCGCTCGTCTTGACCGTCGAAGACAACGGGGCCGGCGTTGCGCCCGAGCGGCTGCAGCAGCTGCAGAAGCTGCTCGCCCTCCCTCCGCAAGTATTGCTGGAAGAGCAGGACAGCATCGGGCTGAGCAATGTGCAGGCGAGGCTGAAGCTGTATTACGGAGAACTGGCCGAGATGAAAGTTACCGCCGGGGAGGAGCGAGGCTTTCGTGTAGAGCTGCGCATCCCTGTGAAAGGAGTACAGGCATGAACATTCTGATTGTTGATGATGAACAGCACGTCCGGGACGCGATCCGGCTGCTTGTCGATTGGGAAGCCTTCGGCATCCGGCATGTCTACGAGGCGACGAATGGCGAGGAAGCCATTCAGCTGATTGAGGCGCATCGGCCCGAGATTGTCGTGACGGATATGATGATGCCGATCAAAGGAGGGATCGATCTGCTCGCCTGGATGGAGGAGCATGCCAATGACCTCAAGCGAATCGTCGTCAGCGGCTACGATGATTTCCAGCTGGTGCGCAGCACGATGAAGCACGGCGGGCTCGATTACATCCTGAAGCCGATTGATCCGGACGAGCTGGCCGCCGCGCTCGCCAAGGCCAAGCAAGCCTGGGAAGCCGATGAATCGAGCCGCAAGCAGCTGGTGCGGCAAAGCATCCAGATGAACCAGTTCAAGCCGGCTTATTGGGACAAGCTGTTCTCCAGTCTGATCCACGATCCGCATCAGCCACCGTCCGTCATGCACGCCTTAGAGAGCGAGTTCCAGGTCAGGAAGGGACAATCGTGCCACGTGGCGGTTATCAGCCTGGCGCTGCTGGACGAAGCTGTTGCCCGCAAGTACCAAGGCCAGCCGGAATTGCTGTGCTTTACGCTGACGAACATTTGCAATGAGCTGCTCCGTGAGGAGAATAGCGGATATGCCTGCCGCTACTGGGGCAGCGAACAGGAGCTGCTGCTGTTCTATTGGGGGGAAGGCGGCAGCCAGGGCAGCTTGGCTGATGGACTCGACCGGCAGCTGCGCCGCATGCAGCATGGATTTTACCTGACGCTGCAGGCGCGGTTCGACACAGGCATCGGCCTGGCGTGCAGCTTCCCGGACGGCGTATTTCAGTCCTACGAGGAAGCCAGACAAGCGCTGCGGCAGCGCAATATCCGGGACAAGGGGCCGCACGTATGCTGGTTCCATGCCGACGGCTGGTCTGCCGAGGATTGGGTACAGCCCTTCGCCTTCGAGGAATCGTTCAGGCTGGCGCTGCAAAGCGCAAGCCTGGAAGAGATCGAAGCTGCGGCGGACAAGTGGGTGGCAGCCGTGGACGCTTATGCCCGCATTCCCTTCGGACAGTTGGAGCAATGGATGGCGCAGCTGGAGCAGCTGGAGGCCCAGTTCCTGCATCAGCCGCCGTTCGCCGATCCGGCGGAAGCGGGAGAAAGCGCGGTCAAGCCTCCCGAGCTTCCGAAAGCCCCTTGGCCGTTCGACGAGGACAGGCGGTTCTCATCCGCGCTGTGGAAGCGGACACTGGCGGAACGGCTGATGCAAATTGCGCAGTATTGGGCGGAACGAAATACCGGGGGCAAGAACGTCATACGTGAAATCGCCCGCTATATCGATACACACTATAGCCAGGAAATTACGCTGCAGGATATCTCCAGCCATTTTTACTTGAGCCGGGAATATATCTCGCGCAAATTCAAGCAGGAAACAGGAGAAAATATCAGCGAATACATCGGCCGCGTCCGCATGGAACATGCCAAGTTGCTGCTGAAAAACCCTGCCCTCAAGGTGGCCCAAATCGCGGAGATGGTCGGCTACACCGACGAGAAGTATTTCAGCAAGGTATTCCGCAAGCTCGTGGGCGTTTCTCCGAATCAGTACAGGAAAGCCGGGCAATGAAGGGCGATGGTTGTAAGTTTGGCATGCAGGCCGTGCTGATCGCCGCAGCGGCGAAACGGCAGCTTGGCTCACCAAGACAGCATCGCAGCACTTAGCAGAACCGCAGCTGAACAAGATAGCATCGCAGCGCCTAGCAGAACCGCAGCTGAACAAGATAGCATCGCAGCGCCTAACGAACCTCAGCTGAACGGGAAGCTTCGCCATGCTTGCGGGGCCTCCGGTCTGGCCGCCACCATCCCTTCCCCACTTTACTAGAGGCGAGAAACTGGGCGTTCAGCAATCGCCTGCCCCGCTAACGGAAGTCAGAAGCACTATTTCGCTATTTTGGGCGACAAAAAAATTCTAACTATCAAGCCCCCTAATTAAGTTGGAGAATACCTAGGGAAATAAGGTACCATATAAATTAGGGGGCTGAGGAAATGAGACAGCGTAACAATGCGTTCAAAGAGGTGCGGTACAAGGTAGCGCAAGAGGCGTTAGCTGGCATCAA